>DATDTH010000576.1:0-4544 GCA_035290985.1 Pseudomonas sp.
TCACGCAGCAACTGCAGGGCTTGGGTGCGTTCTTGCGGCTGCAGCCGCAGGTCGATTTCCTGGGCCAGGGCCAGGTTTTCCGGTCTGTCCGGGGCCGCCGTCCGTGCCAGCTGGCTGAAGACATAGGCGTTGACCGGATTCACCTGGAAACCCTTGCCCTGGGAAAACAGTTGGGCGAGGGCGTAGTCGGCGCTGGTCTGGCCCGCCCGGGCGGCGATGAGCAGGTGGTCGAGGGCTTTCTGCGGTTCGATCTGTCCGAGGTAGCCACGCAGGTAGATCTGACCCAGGTAGTAATGGGCGCTGTTCTCGCTGGCCGTGGCCTGGAGCAGGTGCCGCTCGGCTTTCTTCGGATCCTGGGGCACCAGCTTGCCTTCGTAATACAGCTTGCCCAGCAGCAGTTCGGCCCGCGGCAAGGCGGCTTCGCGGCCGTGTTCGAGGTACTCCAGGACCTTGTCGATATCGCCCAGGCCCGGGTATTCATAGAGCAGTCGCGCCAGGCTCACCCAGGACGCGGGATGATTCGGCGCGATCTCCTCGAGCAGCTTCTGCGCGGTGGCTTCGTCCGGCTTGCCCAGTTCGGCATCGGCCAGCACCTGGGCCACGGCATCCACCCGTTGTGCCGGCAGCGCGCCGCTGCGGTAGGCCGCGCCGAGTCGCTCGAGCAAGGCCGCCTGCTCCTCGGCGCGGGCGCCTTTCTGGTAGACGGTGGCCAGTTCCGCGTAGCAGCTGGGTTCCCGCTCCAGGGCCCGCAGGCAGATCGCTTCGATTTCGTCCAGGTGTTGGTCGTAGCTGCCCTGGCTGCGGTAGAGGAGGATCTGCACCGGCTCGACCTGGGCGAACCCGGCCTGGCGCCAATGGCTCAGGCGTTCCTGCAGGTTCACCTGGGGAAACTGCGCCGGGTATTGCAGGTAGAGCGTGGCGAGCGGCAGCAGCGAGCCCTGCTCGCCGTTGTCGAAGGCCTCGCGCAACAGGCGTTCGGCTTCCCGCTGTTCGGCGGGGGTGGCGCCGGGTTTGCCGGCCAGCAGTTTGCCCAGCCGGGCCTTGGCCCGCGGCGAGCTGTCCAGGGCCTGGCGGTAGGTCTGTTCGGCCTGGCGCAGTTGCGCCGGGTCACCACTGGCGACCTGCAGGTCGGCCAGGCCGACCACGGCATCGGCGTAGCCCAGGTCGGCCAGTTGGCGGTAGTGCCGCTCGGCCGTGGCGGTGTCGCCGCGCTTGAAGGCTTGCTGGGCCAGTTGCTGGTCCGGCAGGCCGGCGCAGCCGCTCAGGCCGAGCGCCGCGAGCAGAAGGAGTCCTTGTTTGTTGGCCACCGACATGGGCTTAGCGTCCCGCCGCCAGGGCCTTGTCGACCAACCAGTCGAGCGAAGGCCCACGGTCGGTGCTCACTTCCACTGGCCGGCCGGCCAGGCTGCTGTCCAGGGGCTCGTCGGGCTTGATGACCACGCGGATATCGCCCGACAGCTCGTCATTGCTCAGGCTGCTATTGGTGATCCGACCGCGACGCACCGCGTCCTCGCCGGCCACCTGGAAGCTCACCCGCGAGCCCGGCTTGACCGCGCCGAAATGTTTGTAGGGGAAGCGCGCCTCGATGCTGGCCAGGCTGTCGCGGGGGACCAGCTGGAAGATCACCGCGCCCTTGCTGGCGAACTGGCCGTCGGCGACCAATTGCTGGGTGACGATGCAGTCGCAGGGACTGGTCAGGGTGCCTTTCATTTGTTCGCCGAACAGCTGCTCGACGCTGGCCGGGCTGAGTTGTTCCTCGCTCAGGTGGCCCTTGAGCATTTCCAGCATGGAGGTGCTGAAGGAGGCGATCGCCGCCCCTTTGCTCACGCTGCCATCGCTGCCGACCAGGCTCTGCACCGTGCCTTCGCGGGGCATGGTCACCTGCAGGCTGGGTATGCTGACCAGGCCCGATTCGGCATGGGTGATGAAGTACAGGCTGTAGAGGGACTTGGCGATGAAGCCGAAGGCGGTCAGGCCGACCAGGAAAATGCCCAGGCTGAAGCTGACCGCGCGCAGGCGGCCGAGGGCGCCCATGGCGGCCATGCCGCCGTTGTGCTTGCGCGCCTTGGTGAAGTTGTCGCGCTGCAAGGTAGTGAGCAGGTCGCCGACCCCGATCAGTTCACCACTGAGGTGGGCGCTGATCAGGTAGCGCAGGGTCGAGATTTCCCGTGCCTTGAGGTTGTGGAACTGGCAGCCGGCACGGCCGCTGTCGGCATCCAGGGAGCAGACCTGGAACTCGACATCCACGGCCAGGCCGATGTTATCGACCTGAAACACCAGCTTGCCCTTGTGGTAGTCGCCGACCCGGACCGGCTGCTTGCCGCCGATAAAGCTGAAGCCGCCGGCGGACAGGTCGACCAGGGCGTGTTCGGTTACCGCTTGGTGACTGCTGGCGAAACGAATTTTGGCCGGCAGTTTGATCCGTGCATGCTGGCGCTGGGCTTCTGATTCATGCACGACATTGAGGTTCACGGCTGTATTCATGGCGATATTCCTAGGAGATCCATTCAAATTTCGATCAGACCACCAGCAGCAGCGCGGCGATAAAGACGCTGGCGGCCGAGAAAGTCATGGTTCGTGACGACCAGGTGTTGAACCAGCGCTGAAAGCTGGCCAGGTCGCGGTTGAGCTTGGTGGGTTGGCGGGTCCAGGATTGCTGGTCGAGCCGGAAGAACACATGGATCTTCACCAGCGCGCCGACTATCTGGTTGTAATAGAGAATCAGCGGGTAGGCCGGGCCTATGTGGTGCCCGGTCAGGGACAGCAGCAGGGTCAACACCAGGCGCGTCAGGCCGATCCACAGCAGGTAGACCAGCAGGTAGGCCGCGCCGTATTTGAAGCTGGCGATCAGCGCCACCGCCAGGCCGAGCAGGGAGGTCCACATCGATACGCGCTGGTCGAACAGCACCAGGCTGGTGAACCAGCCCAGGCGCTTGGGGCCCAATTGCATGGCACGGGAGTTCTGCCGCAGGTTGTTGCCGTACCAGCGAAACATCAGCTTGCGGCTGGCCTTGATAAAGCTCTTTTCCGGCGGATGCTCCACGGTATGGATGGCCGCGTCGGGCACGTAGAAGGTGTCGTAGCCCAGGCGCATCAGGCTGTACCAGCTGGACTTGTCATCGCCGGTGAGGAACTTGAAGCGGCCCAGGCGCCAGTGGTCCAGGGAGTCGCTTTCGACGTCGGCGATGAACTCCGGGTCGACTATCACCTGGGCGCGGAACACCGACATGCGCCCGGTCAGGGTCAGCACGCGCTTGGATAGGCCCATGGAGCACATGTTGAGGTGGCGCTGGGCGAAGCGCAGCTTGTGCCACTCGCTCATGATGTAGCCGCCACGCACTTCGCAGAACTCGTTGGTGGTCAGGCCGCCGACATTCGGAAACAACTTGAAGTAGGGCACGGTGGCCCGGACTATGCCGGCTTCCAGCACACTGTCGCCGTCGATCACCGCCACCACCGCGTCGGCGTCCGGCATATGCCGTGAGATTGCACGGAAGCCATGGGCCAGGCCGTCACGCTTGCCGGTCCCGGCGATCCGCACGAAGTCCAGCTTGACCCGTGCCGGCGGGTTGTATTTGGCCCACAGGGTCTTGACCAGCAATTCGTCGGACAGCTCGACTATGGAGCAGACCACAGTGGTCGGCAGGCCGCAGTCGATGGCTTCCTTGATCACCGAGCAATAGACCTGCGCCGTGGTGAGGGCGTCGATGCGAAAGCTGGTGACCATCAGGAACACCTGGGACGGATCGGCCGCCGCACCCAGCTTGCGGGCGCGGCGCCGGTAATGGGGGAAGACCAGGTAGAGGAACAGCATGCCGCGGACGAAATGAATCGCGCCCATGGAGTAACGCCAGATGCCGACCACACCGATCAGCAGCAGAAAATCCTTGGAGTCGGGGTCGAACAGGCTGCGTGGCAACGCCAGGGCGATGACCATCAGTAGACTGAGGTAGAACAGCCAGCCCGCGGCCTCGAGAAGACCGTTTTTTAGCCTGTGCATAGCGGCATCCATGATCGGTTTCACAGGGCGCGCGGCGACGGAATCCGGGCAAAAGCCGGGCCTTCCGTTGCAACGCGCCGATGCTGTTGAGGCAGGTGTTTCAAGCCCCGGGAGCGCGCGGCGCTCTCGGGGGAAGGCTTACCAGCAGATGCCTTCGGCACCGCCGCGTGTCGCGGCATTCATGAAGCCCACCAGGTCGACCACTTGCTTGCCGTCCGGCGCGTTATGGGCCAGGGCCCTGAATTTCTCGTCGCCGTTACCCAGCACGATGATCTCGGACCTGGCGATGACTTGTTCGAAGTCGCTGTTGAGCAACGAGGAGACGTGGGGAATCTTGGACTCGATGTACTCCTTGTTCGCGCCATAGACCCGGGCGTACTCGACGTTGCTGTCGTAGATGCTCAGCTCGTAACCCTTGCCGATCAGCATCTCGGCCAGTTCCACCAGCGGGCTTTCGCGCAGGTCGTCGGTGCCGGCCTTGAAACTCAGGCCGAGCAGGGCGACCTTGCGTTTGTCGTGGCTGGCGATGATGTCGAAGGCGTTC
>DATDTH010000577.1:0-2093 GCA_035290985.1 Pseudomonas sp.
AGGTCAAACTGCTGCGCGAGCGCAATATCGAGATGCGCCATCGCCTCTCGCAACTGATGGACGTGGCCCGCGACAACGACCGCCTGTTCGACAAGACCCGTCGCCTGGTGCTCGATCTGCTCGACGCCAGCAGCCTGGAAGAAGTGGTCAGCTGTGTCGAAGACAGCCTGCGCAGCGAATTCCAGGTGCCCTTCGTCAGCCTGATCCTGTTCAGCGACGCCGCCTTGCCGGTGGGCCGTTCGGTCAGCAGCGCCGAAGCGCACCAGGCCATCGGCGGCCTGCTGGCCGGCGGCAAGACCATCTGCGGCGTGCTGCGCGAACATGAACTGAGTTTCCTGTTCGGCGCGGAAGGTGCCCAGGTCGGCTCCGCCGCGGTGGTGGCACTGTCCTTTCAGGGCCTGCACGGCGTACTGGCGATCGGCAGCACTGACCCGCAACACTACAAGAGCTCCCTGGGCACCCTGTTCCTCGGCTATATCGCCGAGGTCCTGGCCCGCGTCCTGCCGCGCTTCGCCACCCCGCTGCGCTCGGTAAGATAACGGCAGCTGCAAGCCATAAGCTTCAAGCTGTAAGGAAAAGCGAAAGCTGAGCAGCGGCCCTAATGCGCTTGTCCACTTGGAGCTTGAAGCTTGAAGCTTGAAACTGCTCTTGACGCCTACCTCGACCACCTGCGCACCGAGCGCCAGGTGTCGCCCCACACCCTGGCGGCCTACCGGCAGGACCTGCACAAGATCCTGGCCCTCTGCGACAAGCACGCCATCGCCGACTGGGCGACGCTCGACGTGCGCAGCCTGCGTGGGTTCATCGCCCACCTGCACTTCCAGGGACAATCGAGCCGCAGCCTGGCGCGCCTGCTCTCGGCGACCCGTGGCTTCTACCAGTACCTGTCCCGCCAGGGGCTCTGCCAGCATGACCCGGCCAACGGTGTGACGCCGCCCAAGGGCGAGCGCCGCCTGCCGCGCACCCTGGACGCTGACCGCGCCTTGCAGTTACTAGACGGCTCGGTGGAGGACGACTTCATCGCCCGTCGCGACCAGGCCATGCTCGAGCTGTTCTACTCATCGGGCCTGCGCCTGTCCGAGCTGGTCGGCCTGAACCTGACGCAACTGGACCTGGCCGATGGCCTGGTGCAGGTGCTGGGCAAGGGCAGCAAGGTGCGCGTGCTGCCGGTCGGGCGCATGGCCCGCGCCGCCCTGGAAGAGTGGCTGCCGCTGCGCGCCCTGGCCAACCCCGCCGATGACGCGGTGTTCATCAGCCAGCAGGGCCGCCGCCTGGGCCCGCGGGCGGTCCAGTTGCGGGTGCGCCAGGCCGGCGTGCGCGAACTGGGCCAGCACCTGCACCCGCACATGCTGCGGCATTCCTTCGCCAGCCATATGCTGGAGTCGTCCCAGGACCTGCGCGCGGTGCAGGAACTGCTCGGCCATGCCGACATCGGCACCACGCAGATCTATACCCACCTGGATTTTCAGCACCTGGCCACTGTCTACGACAGCGCCCACCCGCGGGCCAAACGCAGCAAAGGCGGCAACGACTCATGAGCATTCGGTTGATCACCTTCGACCTCGACGACACCCTGTGGGACGTCGCCCCGGTCATGCATGGCGCCGAGACCGCCCTGCGCGACTGGCTGGCCCTGCAGGCGCCGCGCCTGGGGCCCGTGCCGATCGAGCACCTGTGGGCCATACGTGCGCGCCTGCTGGACGCCGAGCCAGGGCTCAGGCACCGCCTGAGCGAGCTGCGCCGGCGCATCCTGTTCCACGCCCTGGAAGAAGCGGGCTACCCCTTGGCCGAGGCCCAAGACCTGGCCGAAGCCGGTTTCCAGATATTCCTCAGCGCCCGCCACCAGGTCGAGCTGTTTCCCGAGGTGCATGCAACCCTGGAACAACTGGCCGGCCGCTTCATGCTCGGTGTCCTGACCAATGGCAACGCCGATGTCCGGCGCCTGGGCCTGGCCGACTATTTCCGCTTCGCCCTCTGCGCCGAGGAACTGGGCGTCGGCAAGCCCGACCCGCGACCCTTCCGCGAAGCCCTGCAACGGGCCGGAGTGGCGGCCGAACAGGCCGTGCATATCGGCGATCACCCCAGCGACGATA
>DATDTH010000578.1:0-5382 GCA_035290985.1 Pseudomonas sp.
CGCCTGAAGCAGGCCTTCGTCGATTTTTCGGCCAGCTGTTTTCCCCCCGGCACGCCGCTGCTGCTGGGCGTGCAGGCCTTGATGGAGACGATCTTCCGGGAGTTCACCTTCGACGCCGAGGCCACCCAGGTGGCGACACCGCTGGTCGAGGTCCTGGAGCGCCGGCGCGGGGTCTGCCAGGATTTCGCCCACCTGATGCTTGCCTGCCTGCGTTCGCGCGGCCTGGCCGCGCGCTACGTCAGCGGCTATCTGCTGACCCGGCCGCCACCGGGGCAGCCGCGGCTGATCGGCGCCGATGCCTCCCATGCCTGGGTCTCGGTGTTCTGCCCGGTGCTGGGCTGGGTCGATTTCGATCCGACCAACAATATCCTGCCTGGCCTGGAGCACATCACCCTGGCCTGGGGCCGGGATTTCTCCGATGTCTCGCCCCTGCGCGGGGTGATTCTGGGCGGTGGCAGTCACGACCCGCTGGTGTCGGTCAGCGTCTTGCCGCTGGACTGAGAGGCTCAGGCGCCGCTGTCGAAGAAGGTGAAGGTGTTGCGCCCGCCCTTCTTGGCCAGGTACATGGCGCGGTCGGCCTGCTGGATCAGGCTCTCGGCGGTTTCGCCGTCCAGGGGGTAGAGGCTGACGCCGATGCTGGCCTGCATCTTCAGTTCGTGGCCATCGATCAGCATGCTGCTCTGGAAGCGCGTGTGCAGCTTCTGGACGATGGTCAGCACATGCCGCGGGTTCTCCATGTCATCGAACAGGATGACGAACTCGTCGCCACCCCAGCGCGCCACGGTGTCCACCTCGCGGGTGGCCGACTTCAACAGCGCGGCGACCGTCTTGAGCACGCTGTCGCCCAGGGCGTGGCCGAAGTTGTCGTTGATCTCCTTGAAGTAGTCCAGGTCGACGAACAGCACGGCCAGGGCCTTGCCGTTGCGCCGGGCGTTGGCCAGGGCATGCTCCAGGCGATCGAGGAACAGGCGGCGGTTGGGCAGGCCGGTCAGCGGATCATGCTGGGACAGGTGATCCAGGGCGCTGCGGCTCTGGTTCAGCTCGCCCAGGTGCTTGAGGATTTCCGTCTGCATTTCGTGAAAACTGCGGGCCAGCAGGCCGATCTCGTCGCTGCGTTGCAGCGGCAGGCTGCTGACCTCCCGGTCGCTGGAAAAGCGCTGGATGGCCCGCACCATGCTGTTGAGCGGGCCGGTGAAGGCCCGTGACACCAGCACCGCCAGGAGAATCGCCAGCAGGCTCAGGGCCGCGACTATCTGGATGATGCGCCGGCCGAGCAGGGTGCTTTCCTCGACTATCTCCGCCGTCGGTTGGGACAGGCCGAGAATCACGAAGCCGGCCTGTCCGGTCTCGCCCAGGGGCAGGCGCACGAAGGCACCGGTCAATTCCTCGCCCTCGGGCGTTTCAGCCTTGAGGTTCAGGCTGCGCCGTTCGTCCAGCAGCAGGGCGGCGGCCGCGGGGAACTGGTCCTGGATCAGGATGCGCCGGCCGCGATCGAAGCCGAAGGTCTGGCTCGGGTCCGGGTGGATCAGGAAATCTCCCAGCTGGTTGCTCAGGTACATCTGGTAGTCGCTGGGCAGATCGGCCTTGAGCTGATTGAACAGGTACTCCACGTCTATGTTGATCACCAGCAGGCCGCGCACCCGCGCCGCGGCATCGGCCACTGGCGAAGAGACCAGCAGGCTGGGCCGGTTCAGCCCGGAATGCGCGCCTTCCTCATGGTTGATCACGATCTGCGACAGGCGCACGCTGCCGGGGGGCAGGCGTAGGGTCTCGAAGACATAGGGGAAATGGGCCTTCTCCTGCAGGTCTTCGCCGCTGACTCGGGCCAGCCGCTCGCCGTCGCGATCGATCCGCACCCGCTCCAGGCCATGCCAGTCGGCGCTGATCAGGCGGATCTGCACATACTCCGGATGGACCTCGAGCAGACTGCGAAAGGTACTGGCCAACTCGCTTTCCTTGCGCTCAACCGTCGCCGGGTCGAGGTTGCCCACCGGGCTGCTGGCCTGGGCCAGGCCGGCCAGCACGCGGATGTCGCGGCTGACATTCTCCAGATTGGCGGTCAGGTTGCGGCCCAGCACCTGGGTGGCGGTCAGCAGGTTGCGTTCGGCGGCCTTGAGCAGCATGGCCTGGCTGCTGACGTAGGAGTAGTAACCGGTCAGCCCGGTCACCAGGATGCCGAAGCCGGCGATCAGGCCGGCCAGCTTGACGCCGATGCTGACCTTCATGGCCGGTTCAAGGTGGAGGGCCGATAGCCGGACATGATCCGGGCCCACAGGGCGGCCCGGCGCGCGGCATCCTCCACCGGTTCGAGCCAGATGATGGTGTCCGAACTGGCCGTGGCGGCAGACAACTCCAGGGTGTTGGCCAGGCCCTGGCGCTGGCTGAACACCTTGCTCACACTGGGTTCCAGGCTGTAGTTGATCCAGTTTTCGGCCATCTTCGGGTTTTGCGCCCCGCGGCTGACGGCCCAGCAGTCGAGCCAGGCCAGGGCCCCCTCGCGGGGGATCACATAACCGACATCGGCCCCGGCATCCTGCAATTGCTTGAGTTGCTGGCGGCCGTAATTGGCGTAGACCAGGGCGATCGGGTGTTCGCGAAACAGCGCCACCACTTCCTCGGGCAGGGTGTAGAAGGTCAGTACGTTGCGCCTGAGGGCGACCAGCTTTTCGCTGACCTTGGTGAAGTCGCCATCGCTGATCTGGAACGGCGCGCCCCCCAGCATCAGGCTGGCAATCGAGAAGTTGTGGCCGCTGGTGTCGAACGCCAGCACCCGGCCCTGGAATTGCGGGTCCCACAGGCTGGCGAGGGAGGTCGGTGGCGAGGTGAACTGCTGGCGGTCATAGATCAGGCCCATTTCCGAGTAGGTAAAGGGGATGGCGTAGATCCGGTTGTCCTGTGTCGCGCCGGGGATCGCCTGCAGGTCGCGGAAACGCTTGAGCTGGCGAACGGTATTGGGAATGTTGCCCAGGTCCAGCGGCTGGACCAGGCCCCGCTCGATGTAATGCTGCATCTCGGCGGTGTTGGCGGCGAAGACGTCGTAATCGCTGCCCTGGTTGCGGCCCAGTTTCTCGCGCATGACATCGTCCGAGCTGACCAGGCTGACCTCGACCTTGACCCCGTAGCGCTCCTCGAAGGTCTGGACCAGGTCGTTGTCGGCATAGCCCGGCCAGGCCAGGATGCGCAGGACTTCCTCGTTGGCACCGGCCGTGAGCCAGGGTGCAACGCTCAGAAGCAGAAACAGGATCAGGGGGCTGGCGAATCGAGACTGCATGGCTCGGTGCTCAGGGGTGTTATACGAGTCTATACGATGAATCAATTATGGCATTCGGCTAGCAGCGTCAAGCTATTGTTCATCTGCGCGACCCGCTGCCTGGATGACGCGCGGGGTAGGGCCCCCGCCGGGTCGACCCGAGCAAAGGCGCCGGGCGCTTCCAGGCCGTCCGTGCCGCCTCAGGCCGCCGGAGTCTCGTCGCTGTTGCTGTTGCTGTCGCTGTCGCTGGCTGCGGTCTCGGGAGCGTCGGTCTGGGCCTGCTCTTCGGCCAGTGCGGCGTTCTTGCGCTGCAGTTTCTCTTCTTTTTTCTGTTCCTTGGCCAGGTCACGCTGGCGCTTGGCGAAGGAATAGTTGGGTTTGGCCATGTGCGATCTCTCTCTTTCGGGGAAATAATGCCCTTTCGGGAAACAGTGCCCTTGCGGAACCCTTGCGGGACCCTTTCGGGAAACAGTGCCCTTGCGGGAAACAGTGCCGCCGATTATGACAGCGAGTACCGGGTCTGTGGACCTTCTCGAGGGGTTCGCCAGGATTTAAAACCGATTATCCGCCGTGGCGGGCGTCCTGGCGAATGGCACGCGACCGGTGCCTGTCAGGGGCTTGCCGGCCGGTCCAGCGCCTGCAGCGCCTGGCGCGTCAGGTTCAGCCATTCCCGGTGCAGGTTGCGGTAGTGCTTGGGGGCGCGTCGGGCATAGGTTTCGATCTGCTCCAGCAGGCTGCGGGCCTCCTGGGTTCGGCCCAGTTGCTGCAGGTGCAGCGCATAGTGGTAGCGCGCTTCCGGGCCGGCGAAATACTCGATCAGCGCGCGGAATTCTTCCTCGGCCTTGAGCGCTTCGCCGCCCTGGGCCAGGGCGCGGGCATAGAGCAGGTGGCCAGCGGGGGAGCGGAACTGCGGGTTATGCTCGATCAGGCGCTCCAGGGTCAGCCGGCAACTGCCCGCATCGCCCTGGGCGAATTGCGCGCGGGCCAGGTTGAGCAGTAACTCCGGGGCCTGGGCATGCACCCCGCGCAAGGCAACCTGGTAATGGCTGGCCGCTTCCTCGGCCAGACCCAGGCGCAACAGCTCGTCGCCGAGCAGGACGCGGCTTTCCGGGGTGTCGCGCAGGCTCAGTTCGTCGCGCAGGCCGCGCAGATAGCGTTCCGGATCGAGCCGGTCCTGCACCCGGGTGACCACCCGTCGGCCGGTGCGGCTGCCGAACATCTCCGGCAGCATCACACCCAGGCCATAGATCAGGCAGCCGATGCCGGGCAGGGCGATGATCAGGTACAGCCAGTAGCGCTCCTGGCCGCTGCGGACCACGTGCAGACCGCAGACGACTTGGCAGGCGATCACAAGCAGGGCGAGTAGGGGCATGGCAGGTTCCGGCGTCCGTGCAAAAAGGCCTTGCATCTAAGCATGCCGCCGGACTTCTGTCAGGCCACGAGCTGTGGCCTGGGTCACGAAAAGCCCGCGGGAGGCTAGAGCATTTCTACCTGGCGCCGAGCCGTCTGACAGACCGTAGGTCGGGTTAGCGAAGCGTAACCCGACAACGATGCTGTCGGGTTAGCAAAACGTAACCCGACCTACAAAGGCTGGATCACGAAAAGCCCCGTGCAGAGCGCGATCCCGTAGGGTGCGCTCAGCGCACCGAAGCGCTGCGGCGAAACCCGCTGCCCCGGATTGCGCCAGGGCTTATCCAGGCTCCGTAACCTGTCCCTGGCTAGGCGGCCTTGCCCTTGAATGCCTGCCAGACCCGGGTGGCGAGGCTGACCAGGACCAGGACCAGGGCGCCGGCGATTATGCCGGCCAGGGCGTTTAGCAGGGTCGGGGTGAGCGCGGCCAGGATCCCGCCGAACGCGCCCAGGCCGCCGGCGGCCTCGGCCAGGTGCTCGATCAGCCCGTGGAGCGGCGCCACGCCGTGGGTCAGGATACCGCCGCCGACCATGAACATGGCCGCGGTGCCTATCACCGACAGGCTCTTCATCAGGTAGGGCGCGGTACGCAGCAGGGCTGCGCCGAGGCCGCGTTGCAGGCGCGGCAGCAGGCCCTCGCCGGGCTTCTGGTTGAGGTGCAGTCCCGCATCGTCCAGCTTGACGATGCCGGCCACCAGGCCATAGACGCCGATGGTCATGAC
>DATDTH010000579.1:0-9703 GCA_035290985.1 Pseudomonas sp.
AACCAGGCTCTGGACCGCATCATCAACTTCTTTCCGGAAGAGCGCCGGCCACAGCTGCTCAACGACCTGGGCAACAACCTCAAGGCCTTCGTCTCCCAGCGCCTGGTCAAGACCCTCGACGGCAAGCGCCGGGCCGCGGTGGAGGTGCTGCTGGGCACGCCGACCATCCGGGACCTGATCAAGCGCAGCGAGTTCGGCGAGATCAAGGAGATCATGGAGAAGTCCAAAAACCTGGGCATGCAGACCTTCGACCAGGCGCTGATCGACCTGGTCAACCAGGGCGTGATAGACGAAGAGGAGGCGGTGAAGAACGCCGACTCGGCGAACAACGTGCGCCTCAAGCTCAAACTGTACCGCGAGGCGCCGGCGGCCCCCGAGCCGGTCGCCGCGCCAGCACCGGCGAGCAATACCACGGATGCCAGCAACTGGGGATTGGAATTGACCCTGGAAGCGCTGCCCGAAGAAGCGCCCCCCGAAGAGCCCAAGGCCAAGTTCTGAGGCGAGGCGCCGCACACCGCAGTCGGCGATGCCCCCTCGGTGCGCACGGCGCACCCTACGACAAGCGGATCGGCTTGGCTGTTGTAGGATCGCCCGCAAGCGGGCTCTCACAAAGATCTCCAGGCCGTCACAAACCTGAGGATCGTGCATTGGACCTGGCTGGATACCCGCCTTCGCGGGTATGACGAATCATGACTCGAACGCTGCACAGAGTCGGCGCAAGAATCTGGGCCCAGGTGGGTCGTGATGTTATGGTGCTGGCATTGGCTTATGACCGTCGTAGCAGGGATAGAAAATGACTTCGAAAGGATTCGTGCTGCACCAGGGCTTCCGGGCCCTGGTCATCGCCGTGTTGCTCCTGCTGGTTGCTGGGCGCCTGCTGCTGGCGCTGCAGGCCGCGCAAGCGGGCGAGGGCGCTCAGCTCACCGCCTTCAGCTTCGCCGTGGTGCTGCCCGCCTGTGTGGTGGTGGCGCTGCTCGGCTTGCCGGCGACCCACACCCTGGAAGGCATCCTGATGCGCATCGGCACCCTGCTGCAGCTGCTTTTGCTGCTGGCGTTGCCGGCCTTTTCCCTGCACCTGTTGTTGGGGCTGCCCCTGGTCTTTTTGGTGGTTGAGCTGTTCGTCACCCGGGTGCCGGAACGGCTGCGCCAGCCCATCCTGCAGTGCATCCTGAGGCGAGCATGGAGCTGATCCTACCCACCGCGCTGCTCGCGCTCGTTCGTCACGCCATTCTGCTCCTACCCCTGGCGGCCACCCTGTGGCTGGCGGCCCGTTATCGTCGGCAGCCAATCATGCTGGTGGCGGCGCTCTTCGCCTTGCTCTACCAGGGTGGCGTCCTGCTGGCCCTGAATGTCGTGGCGATCTGGCTGGGCTGGTGGCGCTTCGACGATGCTGTACTGGCCTTGCTCGGGTTTCCGGCGGATCTCTGGTTCGGCTGGGCGCTGCTGTGGGGGCCGCTGCTGTTCCTGCTGGCGCCCCGACGCAGCCCCTTGCTCTGGGTGCCGCTGCTGGTGCTGCTGGACCTGCTGCTGATGCCGGCGCTGCAGCCGCTGGTGGTGCTCGGCCCGGATTGGCTGCGGGGCGAGGCGCTGTTGCTGGTCACGGCCTATCTGCCGGGTCAGTACCTGGCGCGCTGGACCGCGGAGGATCGCCGCCTGCCCCGGCGTGCCAGCTTGCTGGCCATCGCCTATGGCGGGGTGGCCTTTCTGGTGCTGCCTTCGGCGATCATGCGGGCCATGGGCGGCGAATGGCGCCATGGGCTGGACTGGCCCTGGCCGGTGCTGCTGCTCGGCGGGTTGGGCTTGTCGCTCTGCATGCTGGTCGGGCTGTCCGCCGTGCAGCTGTTCGTGGTCCATGGCCAGGGCACGCCGATTCCACTCGACCACACCAAGCGCCTGGTGCGCACCGGGCTCTATGCCTATTTCAGCAATCCGATGCAGGCCAGCACCGCGCTGGCCTGGTTGATCATGGGCCTGCTGTTGGGCAATGCCTGGGTGGCGGCTGCCGCGGTGATGGCGGTGGTCTTCGTCCTGGGCATGGTGCGCTGGCACCACCGCTATGACCTGGCGCTGCGCTTTCCCCTGGGCTGGAGCGTCTACCGCCAGCATGTACCGGACTGGCTGCCGCGCTGGCGGCCCTGGGTGCCGGTGCCGGCGCACCTGAGCTTCGATCCGACCAGTGCGACCCAGGAGCGCCTGGCCCAGTGGCTGCAGGGCCGGATCCGGGGCCTGGTGATCGAGCCGGGCGCGGGCCTGGTCTACCGCGAGCCGGGGGAAACCCGGGATTTCCGGGGGACGGCCGCGCTGGCCAAGGCGCTCAATCACCTCAATCTGGCCTACGCCCTGGCCGGGGCCGCGGCATTGTTGCTGGCGCTGCCGGTCCAGGCCGTTCCGGGCCTGCTGAAGCGGGCCCGGACACGGCTGGAGCTGGCGCAGAGGGGCGGATGAAGGGACCGAGACGCTGGCTGCTGGGGCTGGATCATCTGCTGCGCATCCGCCATGACCAGTTGGGCTTTTACCGCGAACTGGCGCGCGAGCATGGCGACGCGGTGCCGCTGCGCCTCGGCCCCTACCGCAGCTGGGTGCTGTTCCACCCCGACCAGGTGCAGCAGGTGCTGTTGACCCAGGCCGATGCCTTTGTCCGCTTCGAGCCGGTGATGCGGGTGCTAGCCCAGTGGAATGGCGCGAGCCTGTTGATTGCCGAGGGCGACGCCTGGAAGCGGCAGCGGCGCAAGGTGCTGCCGGCCTTCCAACCCGCCCGTTTTCCCGGTTATGCCGAGCAGGTGGTGGCGCGCAGCCTGGCGTTGCGCGAACGCTGGCTGGCCCAGGCAGCCGGGCAGGAGCTACTGCTGGACATGGACGCCGCCATGGTCGAACTGACCCTCGAACTGGCCTGCAAGACCCTGTTCGACACCGAGCCCGGCGATGTGGCGGACATCGGCCGAGCCGTGGCCCTGCTTTCCGATATCGCCTTCGCCGAATCCCTGCAGCCACTGCGCCTGCCCGACTGGTTACCGACGAAGCACAAGCGTGCCAAGGCCTGGGCGATCGCCGTGATGGAACGGACGGTGTGCCAAGTGATCGAAGCGCGTCGGGCCGAGGGCTGCCCCGATCACGGCGACCTGCTGTCCATGTTGCTGGCTCATTATCAGGATCAGGGCGAGGCGGGCGACCGCCAGGTCCGCGACGAGGCCATGACCCTGCTGATCGCCGGGCACGAGACCAGCAGCGCGGCGCTCAGCTGGATCTGCCATCTGCTGGCGGAAAACCCGGCGGCCTGCACGACGCTGCAAGCCGAACTGGACCTGCAACTGGGCGAGCGGCCACCGGCTTTCGAGGACCTGCGCCGGCTGCCCTATCTGGAGGCGGTGGTGAAGGAGGCGCTGCGCCTTTACCCGCCGGCCTACAGCCTGTTCCTGCGCCGCGCGGTGCGCCCGGTGCGGCTCGGCGAGCTGCAGATCCGCCAGGGCGAATTGGTGCAGATCGTGCCCTGGGTGATCCAGCGCGACCCCCGCTGGTTCGAGTCTCCCGACAGCTTTCGCCCCCAGCGCTTCCTCGATCCCGAGCAACGCTGGCCCAAGCAGGCCTACCTGCCGTTCGGCAGTGGCCCGCGGGTCTGCGTGGGGCAGTCGTTCGGCATGATGGAGATGCTGCTGGTCACCGCCGTGCTGCTGCAGCGCCTGACGCCCCACAGCGCAGGCACCCCCATAGTGCCCCAGGCGAAATTCTCGCTGCGCCCGGCCGGCGGCCTGCCGTTGCGCTGGCGGTGCCGCGGCGCGCCCTGAGCTAGAGCGTTTTCAGCTTGTCATCTTGCAGCGCCGGGTTTCGCCGGAAAGCGGCTTTACGCCAGCCTACGTGCCTTGGCATCGACCAGGCTCTCGAGTCCGCTTGGCTCTTAGTCACGCAACTCTGGCAGATCGCGGAACAGCTCCAGGGCTTGCGGATTGGCCAGGGCATCGCTGTTCTTCACCGGCTTGCCGTGCACCAGGTTGCGCACCGCCAGCTCGACTATCTTGCCGCTGATGGTGCGGGGGATGTCGGCGACCGCCAGTATCTTGGCCGGCACATGGCGGGGCGTGGTGTTGGCGCGTATCACCTGGCAGATGCGGGTCTTCAGCGCGTCGGTCAGCACCTCCCCCTCGCGCAGGCGCACGAACAGCACCACGCGCACGTCGTCCTGCCACTCCTGGCCGATGGCGATGGCTTCCAGCACCTGCTCGACCTTTTCCACCTGGCGGTAGATCTCGGCCGTGCCGATGCGCACGCCGCCGGGGTTGAGCACGGCATCGGAGCGGCCGTGGATCACCAGCCCGCCGTGCGCGGTTTCCTCGGCGTAGTCGCCGTGGGCCCAGATGCCGGGAAAAGTCTCGAAGTAGGCGGCCCGGAACTTCTCGTCCTGGGGGTCATTCCAGAACGCCACCGGCATGGAGGGGAAATGCCGGGCGCAGACCAGCTCGCCTTTTTCGCCCAGGACCCGCTGGCCGTCGTCGTTCCATACCTGCACGTCCATGCCCAGGCCCTTGCACTGCAGTTCGCCGCTCCAAACCGGCAGCAGCGGGTTGCCCAGGGCGAAGCAGGAGACGATATCGGTGCCGCCGGAAATCGAGGACAGGCACAGGTCGCCTTTGATCTCGCGGTAGACGTACTCGAAACTCTCGTGGGACAGCGGCGAGCCGGTGGAGAGGATCGCTTTCAGGCGCGTCAGCCGGTGGCTGTCGCGGGGTTTGGCCCCGGCCTTTTCCAGGGCCGCGATGAACTTGGCGCTGGTGCCGAAAATGCTGATGGCCTCGGCGTCGATCAGGTCGATCAGGCGCTGCGGACCGGGGTGGAAGGGCGATCCGTCGAACAGCACCAGGGTGGCGCCCAGGGCCAACCCGGAGACCAGCCAGTTCCACATCATCCAGCCGCAGGTGGTGTAGTAGAACAGGCAATCGTCCGGCCCCAGGTCGCTGTGCAGGCCCAGTTCCTTGACGTGCTGCAGCAGCACGCCGCCGGTGCCGTGGACGATGCACTTGGGCACGCCGGTGGTGCCGCTGGAGTAGAGGATATAGAGCGGGTGGTCGAAGGACACCGGGGTGAAGCGGGGTTCGCCACCGGCCTGGTAGAACCCGTCCCAGAGCGCGACCCGGGCCGGGGTATGGAAATCACCGGGCTGGGCCTCGGGGCGGGCGTAGGGCACCACCAGCAGTTGTTCGAGGGACGGCAGGCGTTCGAGTATCTCGTTGAGCTTGACGGTAAGGTCGAGGATCTTGCCGGCGTAGCGGTAGCCGGCGCAGGCGATCAGCACCTTGGGTTCGATCTGGCCGAAGCGATCGATCACGCCCTGGGTGCCGAAGTCCGGCGAGCAGCTCGACCAGGTGGCGCCCAGGCTGGTGGCGGCGAGCATGCCGACCAGGGTCTGCCAGGTATTGGGCATAAAGGCCGCGACCCGGTCGCCGACCCCGACCCCCGCGGCCTCGAGGCTGCGCTGCAGGCCAGCGACATGGGCGGCCAGTTCGGCATAGGACAGCTGCTCGCGGCTGCCGTCCTCGGCGATGGCCACCAGCGCCGGATGGGCGTCGCGTCGGCGCAGCAGGTGTTCGGCGAAATTCAGGGTCGCGCCGGGAAACCACTGGGCGCTGGGCATGGCGGGGCCTTCGCGCAGCACTTGGGTAGACGGGCTTGCAAAGCGAATCTCGAAGAACTCGGCTATGGCCTGCCAGAAGGCCTCGCGCTGCTCGACGCTCCAGGCATGCAGGGCCGGGTAATCGGCCAACTGCAGGGCCTGGCGGCGGTTGACGAACAGGCGGAAGGCCTCCATGCGGGTGGCGGCGATGCGCTCCGGGCTGGGTGTCCATAAGGGTTCTTGCATGGTGATTCCTCTAACGCTGCTCCGGGCAGCCAATGATTATTGTTGTACATCTGAGCGAGGGGCCCAAACCGCGCAAGAAATTCGCGGGTTGCACCCGCCCTACGAGAAGCGCTTTTTCGTAGGGCGGGTTAGCGGCGCAAGCAGCCGGCCTGGCAAACCCTGCCGTACCTGCCGCGCTGCGTAACCCGCCAAGGCGAAGTCCAATTGCCACAGACAGATTTGATCGTTCCCATGCTCCTGCGTGGGAATGCCGCCCTGGACGCTCCGCGTCCAATGCTCTAGGCGCCGCAAGTCGCTATTGAGCCAACCAGCCGCCGTCGATATTCCAGGCGGCGCCGCGGACCTGGCTGGCGGCCTCGCCGCAGAGAAACAGGGTCAGCTCGCCGAGCTGATCCGGGGTGACGAAGGCCTGTGACGGCTGCTTTTCCGCCAGCAGTTCGCGGCGGGCCCGTTCGACATCGCCATCATGGGCCGCGCGCTCGTCGATCTGCTGCTGGACCAGGGGCGTCAGCACCCAGCCCGGGCAGATGGCGTTGCAGGTGATGGCCGTGTTCGCCGTTTCCAGCGCCACCACCTTGGTCAGGCCGATCACCCCATGCTTGGCGGCGACATAGGCGGCCTTGTGCACCGAGGCCACCAGGCCGTGAACCGAGGCGATATTGACGATCCGCCCCCAGCCGCGCTGGCGCATGCCGGGCAAGGCCAGGCGACTGGTGTGAAAGACCGCGGACAGGTTGATGGCGATGATCGCGTCCCAGCGCTCCAACGGAAAGGCCTCCAGTGCCGCGACGTGCTGGATGCCGGCGTTGTTGACCAGGATATCCAGGCCGCCGAATTCGGCCTCGACATGGGCCATCATCGCCTCGATCTCTTCGGGTTTGCCCATGTCAGCCGGGTGATGGCCGACGCGTCCGCCATACTGGGCGACTTCGGCCAGGGCGCCGCTCACATCGCCAAAGCCATTGAGCACCACCGTGGCGCCGGCTGCGGCCAGGCGCCGGGCGATGCCCAGGCCGATACCGCTGGTGGAACCGGTGACCAGGGCGGTTTTGCCGTGCAGATTCATAACAGTCTCCTTGCCGGCCCGGAGCGCATCCAGGTCGGGCTATCAATCAGTCAATCAAGCGGTCGATCAGACGATGCCGGTGGCGTAGAAGGTGCCGATCACCACGAACACCGCCAGGGTCTTGATCAGGGTGATGCCGAAGATGTCCTTGTAGGCCTCGCGGTGGGTGAGGCCGGTGACCGCCAGCAGGGTGATCACCGCGCCGTTGTGCGGCAGGGTGTCCATGCCGCCGCTGGCCATGGCGGCCACCCGGTGCAGCACCTCCAGCGGGATATTGGCGGCGTGGGCGGCCTGGATAAAGCTGTCGGACATGGCGGCCAGGGCGATGCTCATGCCACCGGAGGCCGACCCCGTGATGCCGGCCAGCAGGGTCACGGTCACCGCCTCGTTGACCAGGGGGTTGGGGATGCTTTTCAGCGCATCGGCCAGCACCAGGAAGCCCGGCAGCGAGGCGATCACCGCGCCGAAGCCGTATTCGGAGGCGGTGTTCATCGAGGCCAGCAGGGCGCCGCCGACCGCGGTCTTGGTGCCCTCGGCCAGCTTGCTGCGGATGGCTCGGAAACCGCAGACCAGTACCAGCAGGATGCCCAGCAGCAGCGCCGCCTGCACCGACCAGATGCCGGTCAGCTTGACCACGTCGCTCTGCACCGGAGCGGCCATGCCGGCCAGTTGCAGGCTGTGGGTCGTGCCGTACAGCTCGGGAATCCAGCGGGTGAACAGCAGGTTCGACACGCCCACCAGCACCAGCGGGGCGATGGCCAGCCAGGGGCTGGGCAGCGGGAGGTCGTCCGGGGTTTCCGGCTCGTTGCGCAGTTCGCGGCCATAACCTTCGCCGGCCTTCTGCGCCTTGCCCCGTTGGCGCTGCAGGTAGAGCATGCCGGCGCCCAGCACGAACAGGCTGCCGATCAGGCCAAGCCAGGGCGCGGCCCAGGCGGTGGTGCCGAAGAAGGTGGTGGGGATGATGTTCTGGATCTGCGGCGTGCCGGGCAGGGCGTCCATGGTGAAGGAAAACGCGCCGAGGGCAATGGTCGCCGGGATCAGGCGCTTGGGAATGTCGCTCTGGCGGAACATCTCGGCGGCGAAGGGGTAGACCGCGAACACCACCACGAACAGCGAGACGCCGCCGTAGGTGAGCAGGGCGCAGACCAGCACTATCACCAGCATCGCCTGGCGGGTGCCGAGCAGGCGGATCGCCGCCGCGACTATGGCGCGGGAAAAGCCGGACAGCTCGATCAGCTTGCCGAACACCGCGCCGAGCAGGAACACCGGGAAGTACAGCTTGATGAAGCCAACCATCTTCTCCATGAACACGCCGGTAAAGGCCGGCGCCACGGCGGACGGATCGGTGAGCAGCACGGCGCCGAGGGCGGCGAGGGGGGCGAACAGTATGACGCTGTAGCCGCGGTAGGCGGCGAGCATCAGCACGGCTAAGGCGGCAAGGGCGATGAACACGCTCATCGGGAATCTCCTGGCCCTGGGACACGGCGCGCCAGCAAGCGGCCGGGGCGCTCTGGCGGTGTTCGCGGCATGTCACAGGACTGATTGTTATTGTTGTCGGCAGCGGCTGAACCGCTTGCAGACCCCTAGCGGGTTTCGTGCCATATAGTTAAGTATTTGTTTTATATCGTTTTATTATTCGATAGTGAAGCTGAGGCATTGGCTTGTTCTCTATTTAGAGACTTCGACCACGGGTTATCCGCCAGAACCCTTGGTTGGCGAGCTCTATAGGCTGTCTCAAAAAGGAGACTGATTCTCTGTTTCAGGACGACAGCCCCAGGGCAGCCATCTTCTTGTACAGGGTGGAGCGGCCCAGGCCCAGGTGCCGGGCCGCCGCGTCGACATTGCCGGCCTGTTCGACCAGGGCACGGCTGATCAGCTCGCGTTCGAAGGACGTCCGCGCGGCATGGAAGCTCCCGCTTTCCAGCGTGTCGGCCATGGCCGGTGCCGAATCCGGATGGCTCGTTGGCAGCGGTTGCAGAGGGCCGATGGCCGCGCCTATCGCGGCCTGGTCCAGCAACGGTTCGTCGCTCGACAGGGCGGCGCGCTCCAGCACATTGCGCAGCTCGCGGATATTGCCGGGCCAGGCGTGCCGGGCGAGCAGGGCCAGGGCCTGGGGCGCCAGTTCATGGTGGCTGTGGCGGCTGTCCCGCAGCTCGTCGAGCATGGCATCGCACAGGGCCGGCAGGTCATCCAGGCGTTCGCGCAGCGGCGGTACCCGGATCGGCAGCACGTTCAGGCGGTAATAGAGGTCGGCGCGGAAACGGCCGTCGCCCACCGCGCGTTCCAGGTCGATGGAGGTGGCGGCGATCAGGCGGATATCGCTGCGGATTACCTCATTGGAGCCAACCGGTTCGAACTCCTTTTCCTGCAGCACCCGCAGCAGCTTGCTCTGCAACTGCAGCGGCATGTCACCGATCTCGTCGAGAAACAGGGTGCCGCCCTGGGCGAGCCGCAGCTTGCCCGTGCGGCCCTTGCGGTCGGCGCCGGTGAAGGCGCCTGGTGCGGTGCCGAAGAACTCGGCCTCCAGCAGGGCTTCGGGAATCGCCGCGCTGTTGATGCTGACGAAGGCCTTGTGCGCCCGTGGCGAGGCGCGGTGAATGGCATGGGCCAGCAGTTCCTTGCCGGTGCCGGTTTCCCCCAGCAGCAGCACCGCCGAGTCGCTGGCCGCGCTGCGCCGGGCCAGGCGCTTGACCTCCAGGCTGGCGACGCTGGTGCCGATGAAGTGGGCGAAGCTGTACTTGGCCTGGCGCGCCTGCAGCAGGGAGCGGGTCGAGGCCAGCTCCTCCTGC
>DATDTH010000580.1:0-12298 GCA_035290985.1 Pseudomonas sp.
GCTCGCACCGGCCTGGCGCCGCCGATACAGCTGCAGATTGAGGGCGGCCAGCACCTGCCGCGCGGCCTGCGCCTCGCTCCAGCCCTGGGGCGTGCAGCGATAATCGGCGAACACCCCATCCAGGTGCTGGTTCAGCACTTGCACCACATCGGGGCAATTGCGCGCCCAGAGCAGCACCACCAGCAACACCGGGGCGCGCCCCTGTCGGCCAGGCAACCACAGGCCGCGAACCCGCGCCGCCTGCGCGGGCAGGTCCAGACCATGGCCCTGAACCAGGCTGGCAACCGGGTGTTCCTGTAGGTGTAACGACATCTGCAGCCCTCCGCGACCGTGGACAGGCCATACCGTTGCAGCCTTTGTGCCGTACCGGCACATCCCGGGCCGAACGGTCTGAAAACATCTGCGACAAACTGGGTCGCCGCGCAGGCCGTACCTGGTCTTATAATGCCGGCCTCATTGCAGGCGCCTCCCAGGCCCAGCGCATTCCCCTTGCTCGCGCACCGGAACAGGCGTCCCATGGATTTCAACCCGCTCGACCTTATCCTGCACCTCGACACTTACCTGGAGTGGCTGGTCGCCAACTACGGCGTGTGGATCTACGCCATCCTGTTTCTGGTGATTTTTTGCGAGACCGGCCTGGTGGTGATGCCCTTCCTGCCCGGCGACTCCCTGCTCTTCATCGCCGGCGCCATCTGTGCCGGCGGCAGCATGGACCCGGTGCTGCTCGGCGCGCTGCTGATGGTCGCGGCGATCAGCGGTGACAGCACCAACTACGTCATAGGCCGAACGGTGGGCGAACGCCTGTTCAGCAACCCGAACTCGAAGATCTTCCGCCGCGACTACCTGCAACGCACCCATGAGTTCTACGACCGCCATGGCGGCAAGACCGTGACCATGGCCCGCTTCCTGCCCATAGTCCGGACCTTCGCGCCCTTCGTCGCCGGGGTTGGCAAGATGCCCTACCCGCGCTTCCTCGCCTTCAGCGTGCTCGGCACCCTGTTCTGGGTCGGCGGCCTGGTGGCCCTGGGGTATTTCTTCGGCAACGTGCCCTTCATCAAGAAGAACCTCTCGCTGCTGGTCGTGGCGATCATCGCCCTGTCCATGCTGCCGATGCTGATCGGCTGGCTGAATCATCGCCTGCGTCCCGCCACGCCCCTGAAAGACGCCAACTGACCACGCCATGTGGTCGTTGCGACGCTGGCGCCAGCGGCGCTTTCTCGCCCGTCACCCGATAGACCCGGCGATCTGGGCCCGGGTGCGCCAACGCCTGCCGATTCTCGATGGCCTGAGCGACGAAGAAGACCAGCGCCTGGGCGAACGCGCCGCGCTGTTCCTGCATGCCAAGCGCCTGACGGCCCTGCCCGGGGTCGAACTGAACCTCGAGGAACGCCTGGTCCTGGCCGCCCAGGCCGAATTGCCGCTGTTGCACCTGGCCGACCTGAACTGGTACCAGGGTTTTCATGAACTGCTGCTCTACCCGGACGACTTCGTCAGCCCCCAACGCCATCGCGATGCCAGTGGCGTGATGCATGAATGGGACGCCGAGCACAGCGGCGAGGCCTGGGCCCAGGGCCCGGTGATCCTGGCCTGGTCCGGGGTGCTCGCCAGTGGCGACTGGGAGGGCTACAACCTGGTGATCCATGAACTGGCGCACAAACTGGACATGCTCAACGGCGACGCCAATGGCCTGCCGCCCCTGCACCGCCAGATGCGCCAGAGCGACTGGGCCCAGGCCATGCAGGCGGCGTTCGACGACCTGAATGCCCAGCTCGACCACGACCCTGATGCCCAGACGGCGCTAGACCCCTACGCCGCCGAGAACCCGGCGGAGTTCTTCGCCGTCACCAGCGAGTACTTCTTCAGCGCCCCGGACCTGCTGCAGGCGGCCTACCCGGCGGTCTACGAACAACTGCAGGCCTTCTACCGCCAGGACCCGCTGGCGCGCCTGAGCCGGCTCAAGGCCGAACACCCGGACTACCAGGCGCCCCCTCTGTAGAAAGGGGCGAATTCATTGGCCGGTTTCGAGAAATCGGAACGCGGCTATGGCCACAGGTCTTATGGCTACGCGACCAAAGACCAGGCACGTCGGCATGGTAACGGCTGGAGAATCTGCCTATAATCGCGCCACTTTTTTGGCCCATCCCAGGGAGTCGCCCCATGAGCTACAGCAAGATTCCGGCAGGCCTCGATCTGCCGAACGACATCTACGTCGCCATCGAGATCCCGGCCAACCATGCCCCGATCAAGTACGAAATCGACAAGGACAGCGACTGCCTGTTCGTCGACCGGTTCATGGCCACCCCAATGTTCTACCCGGCCAACTACTGCTACATCCCCAACACCCTGGCCGACGACGGCGACGCCCTCGACGTGCTGGTGGTAACGCCCTACCCGGTGGCGCCCGGCGCGGTGATCCGTGCCCGCCCGATCGGCGTGCTGCACATGACCGACGAAGCTGGCGGCGACGCCAAGCTCCTCGCCGTACCGCACGACAAGCTGTCGGCGCTGTACCACGACGTCAAGGAATACACCGACCTGCCGCCGCTGCTGCTGGAGCAGATCAAGCACTTCTTCGAGAACTACAAGGATCTCGAGAAAGGCAAATGGGTCAAGGTCGAAGGCTGGGGCAACGCAGACGCCGCCCGCGCCGAAATTCTCAAGGCAGTTGCGGCTTACCAAAAATAAGCCAAAACCACCCCCTGAAAGCCGGCCACAAGCCGGCTTTTTTATGCGCCACTGAAAAGCATTTTCACCTTACTGGCCTCCTCGAGGCTCAACGCACAAGCCCCCGACGCATCGGGTAGCTGGGGTGTAGGGTGGACTCGGCGCGCAATTCAGCAACAGTCCACCAACGGGTGGACCGGGCGTCGCTACGCTCGGCGCCTGGCTCAGCGACAGCCCTGCGCTTTTGGGCGCGGCCTGCATTCCACCAACCTTTCACGGATCACATCAGCTCCCCGTGGTTTCCGGTAGCTTGGCGATCACCTTGATCTCGAACTCGAAACCATAGAGCCAGGTTACGCCAACGCCGGTTAAGGTCGGGTGCGGCGCGTTACCCCAGAACTCCGGGATCACCTTCCAGATCGTTTCGAACTTCGATTCGGGATCGACGATAAACACGGTTACGTCAATCACATCATCGAAGGTGCAACCGGCGGCTCCCAGGATCGCATTCAGATTGTTGAATGCGCTCCGGACCTGCGCCTCCAGATCCGGTTCGGGCGAGCCATCTTCATTGCTACCGACTTGCCCCGACACGAACAAAAAGCCGTTGGAGCGGATCGCTGGCGAATAGCGATTGCGCTCATAAAGCGCCTGGCGCCCGGGCGGAAAAATCACGTCACGCACTGTCATACCTACCTCCATCGAGGGTCTGAGCGACCCCGAACAATCAATGAGGAGGCGACTTTAGGGACTTGTGCCTAGCCGATAAACCAGCAATCCTGGCCATCACTGTTTGTAAAACCCAAACAATCCAGTCGATATCGGGATAGAAAATGGACCGTTTCGATGCGATGCAGGCATTTGCTCGGGTGGTGGAAGCGGGCAGCTTCACGAAGGCGGCCGAAACCCTGCAGGTGAGCAAAACCAGCGTGACGCAGTTGGTGCAGCAATTGGAGGCCCGACTGCGCGTCAAACTGCTCAACCGCACGACGCGCAAGGTCAACCTGACGGCTGACGGCGCCCTCTACTACGAGCGCGTGTTACGGCTGCTGGACGACCTGGACGATGCGGAGACCAGCCTGTCCGGCGCCTCGGCGGTGCCTAGAGGCCGGTTGCGCGTGGATGTGCCCAGCCCGCTGGCCAGAACCATTCTGGTGCCTGCATTGCCGGCATTTCACGCGCGCTACCCCGACATCCAGATCGATATGGGCGTCAGCGACCGCATCGTGGATCTGATCGGTGAGAAGGTGGATTGCGTGGTGCGCGGTGGGGAGCTGACAGATCAGTCGCTGATGGCGCGACGCGTCGGCGACCTGCAATTGGGCGTCTATGCGGCACCGAGCTACCTGGAACGTCTCGGCACGCCCGCGCACCCGCGAGAGCTGGAAGATTCGCACCATCGTATCGTCGGCTTCCTCTGGGCGCGCACCGGAAAAGCCCTGTCGTACACCCTGCACAGCGCCGATGAGAGTATCCATATCCAAGGTCGCTACGTGCTGGCGGTCGACGATGGCAATGCCTACCTCGCGGCGGGCCTGGCCGGCATGGGCGTTCTGTGGCTGCCCGACTACATGTCCGCGCCCCATGTGGCGCAAGGCGAGTTGCTGCCCCTGTTCGAGAAATGGCGTCTCGATCCGATGCCGTTGTACGTGGCGTTTCCACCGAACCGGCATATCAGCATCAAGCTGCGCGTGTTTATCGAGTGGGTCGCTGAATTGATGGCACAGCATGCGCCTGTCACCCAGCGACAGGGGGCGTAGCCACAGCGCTGGCCGTAAGCTAAGTCGGTGTTCAGAACCAAGACTGCCGCTCCAATTGCCTTTCTTCTGCGCCCAGCGCCCCACCGCCTGAACTGTCGAGTAAAAACGGGCCCAAAGCGGCCAGCACACACTCGCCCGGAAAACGCGAAATCTGCCCAGCAAGGCGAGCCGGCGCCCAGCAAGCTGCAGTCAGACTGCAGCATCGGGGAGCTAAATCGGTGGCGGTGCTGCTGCAACCGAGTGCTCAAGCCCTGCATTGGCTTGCCCCAGGCAGGGCCGGGGGCTTAAGTTGATGGCATTGCCCTGTACCCTTACTACCAATAGCCATTCCTAATGGGCACGATGCGGGTACAGGTCGCAAGGCGCATTTCGCGAAACTGCGGATGACCACAGGCATCCACTGGCCGCCAACCGAGAGATGGTATGGAAACCGTTCAGCAAGACTCAGCCTGCAAAGTTCCGTATACCGTCATGGATACCCGCGGCCTGCCACCGCCGCTTGCTGCGAAACTATGGCAGGAAAGCATTGAGGTCATGTTCGATACCCGGTTGCGCGACACACAAGGCAACGGAGCATACAGCCGTATCAAAGCCTGCATGATTGGCCCTCTGGCACTGGGGAGCGCACAGATCGGCCCCCAGACTTTTGACCGCCCCGCCGCCAAGATTGGCCGCGATGGACTGGATCATCTTCTGCTTCAGTTTTATGTGAATGGGCACTGCAGAGAGCGGAATAACAAGCTGGCCGACGATACGCAATCCGGTGACTTATGGATTACAGATCTTGGCCAACCCCTGGCCAGTGAAGTCAGCACGGCAGCCAATATCAGTCTGATTCTGCCGCGCAGCCTGATATCCCCTTTGCTGCGTCAGCCCGATGCTCACCATCAACGGATTATCAAGAGTCATGAGCCTCTTTCCCGCCTCTTGCGTAGCCACATGCACATGCTGCTGCAGACGGCCCCAGATATGACCGTGACAGACGCACACGCCATCACCAGACCTACACTGGAGCTGGCCGCCGCAACGCTGAACGGTGCATGTCACGGGCAGTGCGAAGCAGGCGTAGTGGTTGGAGTGCGGCTGCAGATTGCCCGCTACATCGAGAGCCGGCTTGCCGACTCCGGGTTAAGCCCGCGCGGCATTGCACAGCACTTCGCCATATCACTGCGGAAATTGCAGTACATGTTTGAAACCGAAGGCGGGATCGCCGCCTTCATTCAGCGCACCCGCCTCAGGCATTGCCGGACCATGATCCTGGACCCGGCCCTGCAGCAACACAGCATTGAACAGCTGGCCAGCCAGTGCGGGTTTACACACCCGCAAAGTTTTAGCCGGACCTTCAGGCGGGAGTTCGGCATGAGTCCCCGAAGTGTCCGCATGCTGGCCAGACAGCGCGCGCCCATCCCGGAGCAGGACAACTGGGTCCATACCAGCTGGCATCAGTGGATCAGTCAGATGCGCTGACACCAGCCTGAAACCCCGAAACCCCGAAACCCGGCTCTAGCCGAGAATAACGCCGAATTGATCCACATAGCGGGTATAGCGCCCCACAATGCCGAGTAGCTTGCGGCCAGCCAGTTCGATGGTCGGCTGTTGCTCCCCCCCCTCGCCGCCGAACGCATGCTCCTTGCCGTGGCTGGTATGGAACACCAGGCGGTCAACATAGGCGTCCGAGCGCACCTCGATTTTGCTCAGGGTTTCGCCCTCGACAAACTCCACCGTGCCGCGGGTGCCGGCCACCCCGCCAATGAAGTGCCCACCGTACATGGGAGCAGAAACGATCGCCCCATCATTGTTTTCCCAGTACAGCTCAATCGCATCGATATAGGCTCCGTGCCATACATTGATGCGGATGAGCCGCTTCATCTCGGCCAGATTGTAGAGGAATGGGACACCGCCATTGCCGCCATAGGCCACGGTCTGATGGGTGTGCAGCATTTTCTGCACCCCGATGGCATCGATGACATTGCCGGCACGCCCGAGCAAGCCGATAACCGGCCCCTCGAGCAGCTTTTCGCGATTGCCGCCGCTCCCACCGTAGATATCGGAGATGCGCTTGTTGGTATGGAAGCGGATGCTGTCCACCACCTCGCCGGCCTTCACATTGATGGCCTGAATGGTCTCGCCCGCCTCAAGTTGGAACGACCTGCACTGACCACCGCCACCGCCAAGCTTCTTCCCCGCCACACTGGCACCCGCTACCGGCGAACCGGGTCGGCCACGCCAGTGCGTCTGGATGGCATCCAGCACATTGCCGCACCACAGATCAACCCGATCAATCTCCCAATTCGACACATTGCTGTTGGGGTAATCCCTGAAAACCCATTCCCCGCCCTTGCTGGCATCCAGCTCGTCATGAAACAGGGCACCACCCTTGCCGCCGAACTCGATCCCCGAATGCAGCTCCGGAACCAGCAGCCACGAGAGGAAGGCGATCAGCACACCGATCCCCACCGCCAGGAGTGCAAACCACGCTGCGATGACAGCCAGCGGCTGCGCACCGGGGATGATGGCCAGCAAGCCCAAAACGGCAGCGATCACACCGCAGATAGTGGCCAGGGAAATGCCGACCGTATTGAGGATGGTCTGGGTGCGGGAAAAATCGGTTTCATCGGGTGACTTGATCTCAATACCAGCAGGCGCCGCTACTCCGTGATCGTGAACCACCACCGATAGAATGGAATTCCACGCCCCCTCGCCCATCTCACTTAGCTGCTTGAACTGGTTACTGCTCAAACCGAATCCGCTGATGGCATTGGCAGCGTTGTAAGTGTCCTGCGTGAATTCATTGACCAGCTGGTGGGTAATAGTGCTACTCATTCGTACGATCTCCAGAGTTGTACTCAGTTGAAGACCATGAGAGACCGAGTGGATAAGAGGCTTGGCAAATTGCCGCCCCATTGACACCGGCATGCGGATAGCCATGGACACCCGTCCTCCACGGCTTCTGGTACACGCCGCCTACTCATCCATTGCCTCGGCTTCAGGTCTCGGCTCACTTGCCGGAAATCGATACTAAGTTCATCCCGCAGACAGGCAGAAACGGGCCCACACGTATTAACCCTGCGCGCAAGGGAATGCACTCAGCGCGCCAGGTTTCCGAAAAACACGGCGTGCATCCGATCCGCAAGACAGACCGCGGCAGCAGGGTGAAACGGCCTGCGAGGGGCGGCATGAGCGGAGGCTGCGAGTCAAACCGAAGAGCGCCACGACTCAGCCATCCCACCGGCGCCAGGCGGCGATTGTGCTGCCGCTGCTTGGGTGCCGCTTTTTGAGCACCGCTGTTTGTGAGCGGACGGCAGTATGGTAATTTCTCGCCGCCCCAGGGCCGGCCTGGGCACGCAACGCGCGATGCGCCACTGTGCAGCCGTTACTCGATTGGCGGGCACATTGCCCCCGAACGGCTCAAGCCAGCCCTTACTCGCACCACATCGGGTCACTTCGCCTCCATTACGAACGACCCATCAAATAGTCATTGAGCTTGGGATCGAGCACCCGGCTTAATGGACACCTTTGCCTGCATGTCGGCGCAATCACTCGGGAGCAGTTGATGCACAAGCTTGGCGGCGCGGCTTTTGTCTTGTTGGGACAAGCCATGCAAAGTTTAACCAGCCTGCTCACGGGCATGGCGCTGGGGCGCTGGGCGGGCCAGAACGACCTGGGCGTTTTCGCCCTGGGTTTCTCCTTTTGTTTTCTGGCCATCTCCCTGAGCGATACGCTGGTGGCAACGCCCTATACGTACTTCAAGTCACAGACCAAGGACACTAACCCGTCATTGCGCCTTGCCGGTCTCGCGGGTGTAACACTCATAGGCGCAGGCGTATCCCTGGCGCTGACGATTGCCGTACTGGCAGGCGTCGAAAGTGTCCAGAGCCTGCACCTGGCATTACCCATTGCCATAATGGCTCTCGTCATCAGGGAGTTTATTCGTCGTCATTTATATGTCGCTGGCAAATTGGCGGAAGTGTTTTTCTTTGATGTTGTTTCATCCCTGATACAACTTGGCCTGGTGTTAATCCTGGTTGTGCTGGGCACACTCTCCGCCCCCCATGCGTTTATATGCATGGCGCTCGCGTGCGCCTTGCCCACCGCTCTATGGATCTGGTCGGAGCGCCATAGCGCCTGGCAACTGGACTGGCGGACAGGCAAGCATTGGCTGATAAATTTCTTTGCCTATGGCCGCTGGCTGGTGGTGGGGGGAGCCTGCCATGTTGCCAGCCTGCAACTCTATCCCTGGCTGGCGCTGCTGGGGGGAGGCCCCGCGCAGACCGGCGTCCTTGCCGCCTGTACGGGCCTGACCAACCTGATGAACCCGCTGCTCGTCGGCCTCACCAATTATCTGCGCCCGCATTTTATGCAGCGCTACTCGACTCATGGGCACAAGACGTTTCCCACCTATGTCCTGCGCCGCGCCCTGTTATTTGCCATTCCGGCACTTGGCTTTCTTGTAATTGTAGGATTGTCGGGCAATTACTTGTTAGCCCTGATCTATGGCGAGAGTTATCGCAGCGGCGCAACTACGGTTTCGCTTATGGCCATCGGGGTAGTTGCAATCGCGCTCTCGGCCCCCTTGCAGTTAGCCTTGTTAGCCGCGCGCGAACCTGTCACCAATTTTATTTACCATGGCACGGCACTGGCCCTTCTTCTTGTGCTGGCCATTGTTTTTTCCAATCATCTCAGTCTGGAGACTTTGGGTGCCTTTTACGGTGGCGTGAATCTTGCTGCATTGGGTATGCTAGGCCTGCTGTTCTATAAAAGATTCTTCGTAGCCGTACGCTCTGGCGATTGAACGAAGAACGATAAAAATCTGACGTCAAATTAACTAATGCCACGCGGCGTGAAGAAGCAATAAGCCTTGCTTATTGCCTCTTCGCTTAATCAGAGTGTTCGCCTTCTTGTGTCCCGCGATTGTTTCGCCACACGAGAGGTGCGGGGGGGATTTTCATGCGCAAAATAGTGATAACCGGTGGGGCGGGCTTTGCGGGCTCTCATATCGTCGACGAGGCCTGCGTTCAATATCCCGACGCGCACATCGTGGTGCTCGACAAGATGACCTACGCTGGCGACGTGCGGAACATTTCCACCCATGTCTTCTCGGGCCGCATCCAGTTGCTGGTGGGCGATGTGGCCGACCTGGAGTTCTGCCGACGCGCGGTGAAAGGCGCCAGCCTGGTCATTCACGCCGCCGCCGAGAGCCACGTGGACAACTCCTTCGGCAACTCGCTGGAATTCACCCGCACCAACGTCCTGGGCACACACAGCCTGGTGGAGGCGTGCCGCCAGGAACGCGTGCCCAAGGTGATTCATGTGAGCACCGACGAAGTCTATGGCGAGGTGCTGAGCGGCGCGGCGGTGGAGGACGATGTCCTGCGCCCGACCAACCCCTACTCGTCGTCCAAAGCGGCCGCCGAGATGATCCTGCGCGGCTATATCCGCTCCTACCACGAACCCATAGTGATCATCCGCGCGAACAATCTGTATGGCATCCGCCAATTCCCGGAAAAAATCATCCCGCGCTTCATCTGCCACCTGCTCACGGGTCGACGCCTGCCCCTGCACGGCGACGGCAGCAATCGCCGCCATTACCTGAGCGCCCGCGACTTCGCCCAGGCCGTGTTGTTCATTGCCCAGCAGGGCGAGATCGGCCAGACCTACAACATCGGCACCACCGAGGAGTACACCAACCTGCAGATGGCCGAACTGGTCTGCGATTTCTTCGACCGCGGCGCCGACGAGCTGGTCGATTTCGTTCAGGACCGTCCGTTCAACGATGCCCGCTATTCCATTTCCTGGGAAAAGCTCCAGGCCATGGGCTGGAAGCCCCAGCACAACCTGCGCGACGACATCCCCATGCTGGTGGAGTGGTATGCCGGCAACCTCGAGCGCTACGCCGAACTCTTCGGCGAAACCGAGTCCTTGCTGCTGGCAGGCATGCGGCCAATCGCAGAGGAAACCTTCGATTCCGCCGCACTCCAAGCCGGCGCCTGAACCGCATCTACGCGGGAATAATGGGAACCCGCCGCTGAGCGGCGGGTTCGCGGCATAGCAGGATTCGGGGGCATGACGAGAATGATGGGGCCGAGTGAGGCAATCGATGAAGCCCGCCCGGGACGCCTGAGGCGGCTGACGGGGGAACGAAGGGTGAGAGAGAAAGGCGCCAGGCGCTTCGATGCCGCGGCCCTGGCCAGGGTGGAACTCTTGCTGCTGCGGCTTGCGCACGGAGCCAGTGGCCTGCTGGCCGTGGCCGTTCTGTATGCCTGCACGCACGCCAGCGCGATGCCCACGCCGCCCGACTTGCGTCTCTGGACGGTATTCCTGGCGGTGTTCATGGCCGCCATGCCCGTGCGCACCTATGCCGGGCTTGGCTTGCCAGGCGTGGCGCGCGCCCTGAAGACGATGGGTGCCACCTTGAACGCCGCCGTGGCCATCCTGGCACTGCAGATCCTGCTGTTATTGGCGGGGCGTCCGCTATTGCCGCCGCTCTTGCTGCTGGGCCTGTTTGCGGCGTTGCTGTTTCTCTCGCTGGGCGCCCGGTTCTGTGTGGAGCGCCTGGCGCGCGGCTGGGACCGCAAGACTCGCCTGGTGATAGTCGGTGCTGGCGAGCAGGGCGTGATGATCGCCCAGTTGATGGCGCGGCAAGAGGCGGACATCGAAGTGGTCGGCTTTATCGAAGACCGCCAGTCGCGCATCGACCCCAGCAGCCTGCCCGTCCCCTTGCTGGCCAATACCTCCGAGCTGGAAAAGCTGCCGCGCGACATAGATGGCGTGGTCATTGCCCTGCCCAATAGTGCCGGCGAGCGCGTCAATGAGCTGGCCAGCCTGTTGCGCACCCGCCTTGGCAGCGTGTACCTGGCACCGGAAGTGCCGGTGCTGCGCCATGCCTTTGCCCGTCGGCCCAAGCAAGGACCGCAGAAGATGATGCTGCTGGGCATGAATCGCCTGCCGGTCGAGGGTCGCCTGCTCAAACGCCTGTTCGACATTGCCTTCTCCAGCTGTGCGCTGCTGGCGTTTCTGCCCCTGGGCCTGTTGATTGGGCTGGCGATCAAGCTGGAGTCGCCAGGCCCCGTGCTGTTCCGGCAGCAACGTTACGGCTTGCGCAACGAACTGTTCGGCATCTATAAATTCCGCAGCATGACCCATGACCCCGAAGGGGCAGCCAAGGAAATCCGCCTGACCGAGCGTGGCGACAGCCGGGTGACACGGGTTGGCGACTTCCTCAGGCGCAGCAGCCTCGACGAGTTTCCGCAATTCATCAATGTGCTGCTGGGGCATATGTCGGTGGTGGGGCCGCGCCCGCACCCACCCGGCGTCAAGGCGGGCGAGCGGATCTACGAAGCGGTGGAGGTGGATTTCGTCGAGCGCTACAAGGTGCGTCCCGGCATCACGGGCTGGGCCCAGGTCAATGGCCTGCGCGGCAACACCTTCACCGAAGAGCACCTGACCGAACGTTTCGCCCACGACATCCAGTACATCCAGAACTGGTCCGTCGAGCTGGACTTGTGGATAGTCCTGAAAACCCTGCTCGGCGGACTCGGAGGCAAGAATGCATTCTGAGCCGAACGCGTTGATTGCCCGCACCAGCCTGGTGATTCTCACCCTGAATGCCCAGCGTTATCTGCCGAACCTGCTGGCGGCGCTGGCGCACCTGCCGCAGCCGCCGCGCCAGGTGCTGTTCATCGACTCGGCCTCGAGCGACGACAGCGTGGCCCTGGCGATGGCGGCCGGCCATCAGGTACACGGCATCCAGCGCAGCGAATTCGGCCATGGCAAGACCCGCAACCTGGCTTTGAGCCTGTGCGCCGACAGCGAGTTTCTCGTCTACCTGACCCAGGATGCCCTACCCCAGGGCCCGGACTGGCTGGCCAGGCTGC
>DATDTH010000581.1:0-8386 GCA_035290985.1 Pseudomonas sp.
CCCTGGCCCGCGGCCAGTCGAGCCTGTTGGACAGCGCCGTACCGACCTTCGAACGGATCATGATCGAGACCGCGCTCAAGCACACCGCCGGTCGCCGCCGCGATGCCGCCGTGCTGCTCGGCTGGGGCCGCAACACCCTGACGCGCAAGATCAAGGAACTGGGCATGAAGATCGACGGCGCCGAGGATGACGAGGGCGACGAGGCCTAAGGCGAACGCGGGGTCCGCAGGGTCCGCAGGGTCATTGGTCGCTGCTTGTGCTCCCCTCGCCCATTTATTGATCGTGCCCACGCTCCTGCGTGGACATGACGCCTGTGACGCTCCGCGTCACACCGTTCGTTCGAGCCTTGTGGAGCGCTTCTGTCGGCCTGCGGGCCCATAGGGCGCTACGCCGTCCAGGTAGCAGAGCCCAGGTTATACACGCTGGCAGGCCAGGCGTTTCTGGATACCCGCCTTCGCGGGTATGACGAGTGAATTTTCAATCGTGCTTGCTCAGCGAGCCGCCACGCCAGGCCGCTCACGGCGCCTAGGGCGTGTCGCCTTGGCTTTGCCCATCTTGCGGTTCGGCGAGCAAGCCCAGGATACCGAGTCCAAATTGCGCAAAATTCGCGGGTTTCACCCGCCCTACCAGAGCCTCACAGCACCGCGCATGGCCTGCAGGTCTCACCGAAGCGCTTTTCGTAGGGCGGGTTAGCCGCGCAGAACACCGCTCTGACCAGCCACGCCGCACCCGCCGCGCGGCGTAACCCGCCAAGGCGGAGTCGGCAGACAGGTTTTCATGAAAATGCTCTAGCGATACGACTCGCGGCGGAAGATCAGCGGCGGCGCGCCCCTGTAGATGCCGAAGGTGGCCAGACCACTGGCATCATCCAACACCCCATTCCCATCCCAATCGAATTTCAGCCAGGCTGGCGTGGCATAGGTCACGCGCACGCTGCCGTCGTTGCCCGCATCAGGAGAGGAAAGCTGATACCCCCCAAGCACGCTGCTACCAGCACTAGTCAGATAGGGGGCATCGCTTAATCCTTGAGTGTTCAAATAGCTCAAGTCTGTTTCACCATTGCCAAGACGCCCCTGGTATCCGCCCAAGTTTGCCGTACCGAAGTTGGTACAACTATCCAACAGGTTCGGTGCATAACCGCTGCCGTTGAAGTAAGCCGCCGTAAACGGCAAGGACAAGCCCTGCAATTCCGAGCCATGGGCATTGCCGATACGTGCCTGGCCAAGGCGGAAATCGCTGGTTTCAGCGTCGAGGATGCTGCCGGTAACACCATCGCTGTCGGTCGCGGAGGTGAGAATCGCCAAGGCATAGGGCGCACGCGGAACATTGAACAGGAAGCCGGCGTCGTTGGTGCTGTAATCGAAGTAGCCGTTGCCCGCGCTACCTGCATCCAAGTCGGTGCCGCTGACGGAGACAATCCCCTCGCTGTTCGGATCGGTGTAAGCGATATCCGAACCGCTCAATTTGGCAAACCCGCCAGTGTAATTGCGCGTTACCACACCGCCGCGGTTAAGAGCCGACAGCGAACCATTGAAGGTGAAGGTTTGCCCGGCCTTTTCCGACTGCGCGGGTGGGCCGACCTTAGCGGCAAGCCCCGCATAGGTGAAGCCCGTATTGCACGAAGGCGTCAAGCTGGGATCTTCGAGGTGAAAGCTGGCCGGGTAGAAACGACCGAGATAGGCGCTGGTACCGGGGCCGACGGTATCGGTGAAATAGCTGCCGGCCACCGGCGTGGCGCTGATGGTGAACACACCAACCTCAGAAACGCTTTGGCTGGTCAGAATCGCCTCCCCCAGATCCGCGGCGACTATATCCAGGCTGTCCGTGCCCAGCGTGGCGGAAGCCCCACCCGCCGGCGCGACCAGGGTGCTGGCGAGCGCGATACCGCCTTGGCGATAGTTCGGCGTGGTGCCGTTGTCGCACAGATCCGCATCCACATCCTCCTCCCAGGTAGCGCCGCGCACGCGCAAACGGAAGCCATCACCAGCGGCGACGAACGCAGAGCAACTAGCATCGCCGGAGGCGCAGTCGCTATTGGGCGAGTCGCTGTATACGCACAGACCCACAGGCTTGCTGACGAACTGATCGGCCCCGCTCATCACCAGCCCGGCCTCCTCCCCTGAGGGCGGAGCATAGCGCGCGTTCAGGGTCATCGAGCCGGCATCGGCGTAATGCACGCGGATAATCGCTTGCGCGCCCGCGCCAAACGTCAGTTCGATATCGCTGCCCGGCGCGTTACCGGCGATCGGCGTGCCATTGACTTGCACTGTGCGCGAGCCGGTATTAGGGTCGCTGTAGTCGGACCAGAACTGCAGGGTGCGCGTACCCGACTCGAAGGCCGGCACACAGGCTGAACTGTTAACGTCCTTGCGCACCGCGAACAGCCCGATATCGGCCGACTCGCGGTTGGCCAGCAGATTGGGCACATCGAAGATAAAGCCACTGTCGACGAAGTCGATCCGGCAATCCGCCGTCGAGCAGGTCGTCTCGCTGTTCGGCCTCACGGTGGGTGTCGAAGCCAGTGCCTCAACCGCAACCTGCCCGACCGTCGTGTTGCGCAACTGAAGAACGGCGCTGCCGTCGCTGAAGCTGAGGACATTGCCGCCGGCAAGGGTGGCCGGCGCGGCTGCGGTCCAACCGACGGCGGGCGCCAGAGTCATAGTTACCGGGTCGGTATAGAGCGTGCTGCAGTCGGTATTCAGGCAGGCGCGAACTATCACCTCCTGCGGGCTGCAGGTCAGAGCGGGATTGGCATAGGCAAAGTCGAAATGGTCGATCTGTTCGGCGACCGGGTTGATGTGGGTGGCACAGACCTGCAGATCGTCCAGCTCGTGAATATTGGTCGCCCCCCCGGTCGAGCCGGTCAACGACAGATAGAAATCGCTGGGCAGTGCCGCCTGGCCCGAGGCCGCCAGCACATCCACCGCATTGAGGTTGGGCAGCACGACAAAGCCTGCGCCGCTGTCGCGCTCTACAGTGACACGCGCCTGATTGCTGAAACGACCGTCCACTGTGATGCGGTATTTATGCCCTGGCGCAGGCGAGGTGCTGGCGGCATTGTCGATCCCGGGGGTGAGGTTGGCCTCGGTGCCGGCGATATAGCGGTAGCCAATGGCACCGCTGCCGGAACCGCGCATGGCCACCGAATCGCTGCGCTGCCCCGGCCCGTCGCTGGGGCTACCGCCTTCGGTGGAGAAATTGCCGTATTCGTCGATGCCCACGCCCAACCAGCCGCCGGCAAAACCAGGGTTGGTCGCATCGCCCCGGGTGCCATAACCCATGGGGCCGCCGAATGCCCCAGGCTGCGGCGTGACACTGGCATCGGACAGGACGATCGCCATGCCGTCGGCGCCACTGCCGCTGTAGGCATAGTGCTGGAATTGCACCTGGATATAGTTACCCGCCGCGGGGAAGAGTCGCTGCAGGGTGGAGGCGGTCGCCACGTTGTTCTGGCTGCTGGTCAGGCGCATGCGACCGCTGACGATGGTCGGGGTGAACGTGGTCGCGCCCCGACTGGCGACCGCCCAGTCGCCACCCAGCGCACTGCCATTGAACGCATCGTTGAAGCATTGCAGTTGCAAGGCGCACGCGTGTCGCTCGGCCATCAAGGCGGCGATCTGCGCCGTGGAAAGGGCCTGGTTGTAGATGCGCAACTCATCCAGCTCGCCATTGAAATAGCGGCCAGCCGCGCCCTGGTCTGCGCCCAGCTGCAGAGGGTCGGCATTGGTCAGGGGAGTACCACCGAAGCTGGCCTGGCCGGCCAGGCTGCCGTTGATATAGATGCGCTGGTCACCCGGCGCATAACGGATCAGTACATGGCTCCACTGCCCCACCGGTAACGCCGTGGTGCTGTTGAACTGGTTGGTGCCGCCAGTCGTGGTCTGCCACCACCAGTTAATGGTGCCGCCGGGATTGAGGTGGAACTCGTAGTTCTCATCCTTGGACAGGATGCTCATCAGCCCCGAGGCCGGCAGCGTGCGCGGCTTGACCCAGAGGCCGATGGTGAAGCTGCCTTGCAGGTCGAGCAGATTACTGTCGGCCCGCTGCACGTACTGACTGGAGCCGCTGCTGAACGCGCCATAGCCACAGGTGCCCTGGGCATTCACCTCGGGCAGTGCCGGCGCTGTGCTCGCCGTACCGGCGCCACTCAGCACGCTGCCGTGCAGGGCATTGCCAGAGGCATCCAGCACCTCGCCGGCGGCGCCCGTCCAGCTGCTTTCGTCCAGCGACCAACTGAGCAGAGGCCCGCTACTCACAGGCAAAGGGCGCAACAACAGGCTATGGGCGATCCAGTCCCGCGAGTCACTGCTATTGGCCGTTCGCACCCCGGTGCTGCCAGTGGCGGGCCGCTGTTCATAGCTGGCTAGCAGGGTGACGCCACTATTGTCGGTGCTGCTGCGGTGATAGGCCGTGGTCATGCTACCAGCAGCCGTCAGGGTCTCATTGCCTCGATTCAAGCCATACAGGGTAATCAGCAGGCTGTTCGCCTCGACGACTGTCTGCGCAGGAGCCTCCAGGTCATCATCGTCATCGCTGTCGACCGCTGCCGGCCCCGGCGGCTGACTGGAGTCGACCCCTCTATAGAGCACAATGCCGCCGGCAGCCCGGCGATTGTTGCTCCAAGTCCAGGTGACGTTGCCCGTCTCACTGGCCGTAGCAAAGCGATAGTAGAGAGCCTGCACTATGGTGTTGCTGTCGTTTTGCAGCAGGGTCCAACCGCTAGGCGTAGCAAGAGTGGTATTGCCATCGAGAGCGATCTGCGCCAGCAACAGGTCCCCCGCCTGGACTCCGGCGGGAAGGCTCATCGTCATGCTGGTGCTACTACCCGTTGGTGCAGTGGTGGTGGCGGACACATGGCTAACCACGGCAGAGGCAGGAGCACTCGCGAGGCTGGCAGACAAGAGCAACAGACGGACAATCCAGGCCCTGATGCGCATGCTATCGCTCCACCGTCGCGGTCAGTTGCCGATAGGCATAGTCGGGGCTGCCCGCGCTGCCGTACTCGGCGGTAGCGGTAATACTGTAGAAACTCACTGGCGTCGTACTTTCCTCAGGAACAGTCACGGGGCTGTTCGGATCAAGCGTGCAAATCACATTGATAACAAAATCGTTCAACGTAAAATTTCCGTTGCAGGCCTGTAAGTTCACCGTCCTGTTGATGCCCCATTCCAGCCCCGCCCGCGCCGCCTGATAGGCCCGCGCCTGCTGGATCGCCAGGCTGGTGGTGGCGTTCTGCGTCACCGCCATACGCGCCATAGCGGCAATCACGCCGGCAATGATGACGATCACGAACAGAGCCGCGACCAGACCAAAACCTTGCTGTGCGGCTTTAGGGCGCATTGTCGACATGGACCTGCTGCAGAAGGGTGATGGTTTCGCCGTCCTGGGCCAGGGTCAGCCGGAGGGTAACCAGGCCGCTGCGGGTATTGGTGCCGGGATCGTAAGTGAAAGTGCAGCCCGTAATGGAGTCCACCACCAATGAGTCGACGGGGTTGGAGCCATCGAGATTCGCTGACACCCCGCGCCAGAGCTGACCACCGTCGCAACGGTAGCTCAGCGTCTGCTCGACCAGAAAGAAACGGTGTTGAGGCGAGGCATATTTGAAACGAAAACCCTGCAGGTTTGCAGCGAGCGCACCGCCCGTCCAGGTGAAGGTTTTCGGCGAGATGACCGAGGGCGAAGCGACCGCGCCCAGCTCACTGACATCGGTGTTGTAAATGATCAGCCAATGCGCGGTCGCGCTGGCGGCCGGGGTGATAGGGCTGAGGATCTCGATGCTGCAGGTCGACCCCGTCTGGGTGCATTGCGGCGGATCCAGGCGCGGGCCTATGGCATCCGGTTGATTGGCGCGGTAACGCCCAGCGGCGGCGATCGGCAACAGATGCAGCCTGTTGTTTGTAACCGTCAGCGAATTTGGCACCGCCAGGCGCACATCGCGGGCCATGCGATTGAGCGCACCCGCGGCTAGATCGACCAACTCGGCGCGCCGGCTTTGGTCGACGAAACTCTGCAGGGGATTGGACATCACCGTGCTGAGCATCACCGCTATCGATCCGGCCAAGGCGATAACCATCACCAGCTCGACCAAAGTAAAGGCCCGAACAGGCCTCAAGGCGCGCATAGATCATTCCCCGCGCCATCCGTCTCTGCGTAGCAGGTGCGCCAGCCACTGAGCAGCAGTACCTGCTGCTGGGGATCAATAACCGTGACATCGATGCGCGTCGCGGCCACTGTATCCACGGTCGCAGTGTCATCGATCGCTACCGCGACCTGGTAACCCGGCAGAATCTGCGTGCCATTGATGTCCTGGGCCTGCTGTGGGCCATGGGCCGCAGCAGGCAAATCGGTGTAGGGCAGAGCGCTAATCGCTTCCAGGTTGGCCTCGGCCAACGCCAGGCTTTGCTGACGTAGCATGGGGTCGGCGGAGCGCCCGGTAATGGCCGCCATGGCCGTAAACATGGCCGCCGCGGCAATGCCGATAATCACAATGGTGATCACCAGCTCGACCAGGGTCATGCCGTGTTGCGCACGGGCGGCGTCATGACGGAGATGCGGGGAGCGAGCCAGGCTCATGGCGTGGTCTCGATAAAGCCGGTAGCCGGGTGCACGTGCAGCGTGAAAGCGCCGCCGAAGGTGGCCGTGTTGGCCGCCCCGCTGGCCGCGCCCAGGGAATTGAAGGTGACGTCCAAGGCGGGCGCCACAGGTACAGCCTGAGGATTGCCGGCGGCATAGCCGCCACCGGACGGGTTCCCGACCAAGGCGCCGGCAGCCACGCCGCCGCACGCCGAGGCGTAGGACAGCGCATAGCCATCGGCGTCGACCCGCGCGCGAATCGGGCAGCCGCTGGCCACCGCCAGCTTCTGCCCGTAACGCACGGCGGCCAGGCTTTCCTCGTAGAACAGGCGCTCATCGAACACCTGTCTATCGAAGAAACGCGGCCCCACCACTATCGCGAGGATGCCGATGATCACGATCACCATCACCAGCTCGACCAGGGTGAAGCCGCGCATTCAATTAACAGCCCGGCGTCGTGAGATCACTGTCAACGACAGCCCCGACAGCAGCAGGGACGATAGCCGAGGTCGCGTCCGTATAAGTGAAGCTGCAGGTGCCCAGGGTAATGGTGCCCGCAGTCGCCGTATCGAAATCCGTAGCACTTATCTGGGCGGCGGTCAGGATGGACGCCTGGGTGGCATAGCCGAATACCGTGGCTATCGCTTGGCCTTCCAGGGTCACTGTCCCCGCTGCTGCGGTCTGGTTCGTCGCCAAGGCCGCCGAATGCACGATGGCACTGGCCGAGCGAACGGAGCCCAAGGCACCGTTGAGCGAGGCCGCCCGGGCTTCGCCACCCAGGTCGGCAAACCGCGGCAAGGCAAAAGCCGCCAGAATCCCGAGTATCACTATGACCATGATCAGTTCGATCAGGGTGAAACCGCCTTGTTGCTTTTTCATGGTTGTACTTCCTGGTTGGATCAATTGAAGGTGTAGTCAACTTCGCCGGTGTTGGCGTTGTAGACGATGCTGTCGTCCGCGCCATCCAGCTGGTAGGTGAAGGTGCAACTGGTGCCCGCCGCGGTGGTCAGGTAATCGATATCGCCGGCCGCGGTGCCGACACTCGGCGCCGAGCCCTGCAGCACATTGCTGAACACCTCGTTGCAGGTGGCCGCGGTCATGGCGGTGCTGGCCGCTGGCGCGCCGCTGGCGGCGATGCCGATGGGCCAGCCGTTGGCGTTGACATCGACATTGCCGTTGCCAAAGCCACCGACATTTATCTGGCAGGCATTGGTCGCCGTGCAGCCGCTGCCATTCACCCCGCCATTGCGGTTCAGCTCGTACTGGGAACGCACCAGCAGCACGGCCGAGGCCAGGCCGCCGGATACGCCCTTGAGCGCCGCCTGGTGGGCGTCCTTGGTGGAGTTGATAAAGCGCGGCAACGCCACCGCGGCGAGAATGCCGAGTATGACGATCACCACCACCAGTTCGATCAGGGTAAAGCCTTTACTGCTTTTCATAGGACGCCCTCAGTGACTCAACCAACCCAACGCGGACAGCTCCGCGCGGGGTACCGCTTCCAGCTCGAGAGCGAAGCCATTCTCAGCCGATTGTGAACCCTTTGGCATTTCTCCGGGAACCGCCAAGAGCCGATAGGCCCGCACTTCGCCCTGCTCCTTTGCCCTTTCGTCGCCGAAGCGCAACCGATACAGCACCCAGGCCCGCGCCGGCAGCCAGTACCAGCAGCCGGCCTGGGGTTCGTCGCCCGCGGCCAGTTCGCCGCAGTAGTCGTCCGCCTGCCAACGCAGCAGGACGAAGGGATTGGTCCGGCGCCAGGCCGGCTCCAGCGCCCGGTCCTTGGCCACCTGCTCCGCCGCCAGGCTGTTCAGGCTGG
>DATDTH010000582.1:0-3729 GCA_035290985.1 Pseudomonas sp.
GACCTGGAGGTGCTGCCACGGTTTCCCCAGGCCCGGATAGTCGATTTTCATGAGGCCGCCGCCCAGGAACGCATCTATCCCCAGGGCTCGATCCGTCGGATCAGCAACCAGTTGCGCTACGAACGGCAAGTCCTCGCCCAGGGGCGGTTGACGGCCCTGACCTATGAGCTGCCGGCCAGTCATGGGGCCAACGAAGCCTTTACCGCGGCCCGCCAGGCCCTGCAGGCCCAGGGTGCCCAGTTGCTCTACTGGTGCCAGGGCCGCGAATGCGGCTCCAGCAGCCTGTGGGCCAATGGGGTGTTCGGCAATGCCAAGCTCTTTGGCACGGATGAGCAGCAGGCCTATTTGCTCGCGCGTCTGCCCGCACCCCGCCAGGACAGCCTGCTGGCGCTCTACAGCATCACCCGCGGCAACAACCGGGCCTATCTGCACGCCGAACAGTTGCAGGCAAGCGCGCCCCTGGCGGCGATTCTGCCGACTCCGGCCACGCTGCTGCGCCAATTGCGCGACAGTGGTGAATTGCGGCTGGTCGACCTGGGCGAGCCGACGCCGGATTGGCTTACCCTGTTGGCGCGCAGCCTCAAGCAGGACAGCACCCTGCGGGTCAGCCTGTCCGGCCCGATGGCCCCGGCCTGGCATGAGGCGCTGATCGAGCAGGGGGTGCGCCCCGCGCGCCTGGAACTGGGGGCGGCCGAGCAGCCGGGCCTGCGGCTGGAGGTGCTGCGCTAGGTGCGATGTCCGAACCTGGGGGACGAATCCGCTTGTCTTCGCCGGGCATTCTGCCAACCTGGGCGCCGGCCGAGGCCCGATCCTGAGCCTTACTATTGCATGGACGATTGCGATGCTGAATAACGACCGTATGCTGGCGCAGATTCTGCTTCTGGCGCTGCTGGGCGCCAGCCTTTGGGTGCTGGCGCCGTTCGCCTCCGCGCTGTTCTGGGCCGCCGTCCTGGCCTTCGCCAGCTGGCCGCTGATGGTCCTGCTGACGCGCTGGCTGAACGGCCGCGAAACCGCCGCCGCGGCCTTGCTGACCCTGGTCTGGATGGTGCTGGTGGCGGTGCCGCTGGTGTGGCTGGGGTTCAATCTGGCCGACCATATCCGCGACGCCACGGTGTTCCTCAAGGAGGTCCAGGTCGATGGCCTGCCGACCCCGCCGACCTGGCTGGCATCCATCCCCCTGGTCGGCGAACGCCTGGTCGGCCTGTGGTTGACCATTGATCAACAGGGCTCGGCCCTGTTCGCCGCGGTGCGGCCCTATCTGGGCCAGGTCGGCAACTGGCTGCTGGCGCGCAGCGCGCAAATCGGCGGCGGCATGCTGGAGCTGGTGCTGAGCCTGGTGCTGGTGTTCTTTTTCTACCGCGATGGCCCGCGCCTGTCGGCCTTCGTCCTGAGCCTGCTGCAGCGCCTGATCGGCGACCGGGCGGGGCATTACCTGCGATTGGTGGCCGGTACCGTGCAACGGGTGGTAAACGGGGTGATAGGCACCGCCGCGGCCCAGGGGCTGCTGGCGCTGATCGGTTTCCTGATTGCCGGCGTGCCGGGGGCGTTGGTGCTGGGGATTCTCACCTTTGTCCTCAGCCTGATACCCATGGGCCCGCCGTTGGTCTGGGTGCCGGCTACCGCCTGGCTGTTCTGGCAGGGCGAGTATGGCATGGCGATATTCCTCGGGGCCTGGGGCATGTTTATAATCAGCGGCGTGGACAACGTCCTCAAGCCATACCTGATCAGCCGCGGCGGCAACCTGCCCCTGGTGGTAGTGCTGCTGGGGGTATTCGGCGGCATCCTGGCTTTCGGCTTCATGGGCCTGTTCCTCGGTCCTACCCTGTTGGCCGTGGCCTATAGCCTGTTGAGCGACTGGGTGGGGAATCGCGAGCCAAACCCCGAGCCGTCGGAAAAATCCGGTTGAGCCCGGTTCGAACGGACGCCGCACCGTCGGCGTCACTGCACACACTTAACCTTCCATAATAATCATTCGAGTTTATTCATGAAAAAATCAGTAGGGATTGCTGTCGGTCTCGTTGTGGCCGTTGGCGCGGCCTCTACCGCTGGCGCCTGGTACACCGGCAACCAGCTCGAGCAGTTGCTGAACACGTCGATCATCGAGGCCAACCAGGAGCTGAAATTGCTGCTTCCTGGCACCGGGATCACGCCCTCGATCGAGCTGATTGCCCTGGAACGTGGGTTTTTCACCAGTACCGCGCGCTACCGGGTCAAGGCCCCTGGCGCCCTGGACGGCGCGGATGCCGGCGACACGGCGGTCGAGACCGAATTGCTGTTCGTCGACCATATCGAACACGGGCCTTTCCCCCTGTCGCGTGTCCTGGGCTTGAAGCTGCTGCCGGTCATGGCCAAGAGCAATTTCGAGCTGGAAAACAACCCGACCGTGGAAAACTGGTTCGTGGCCAGCAAGGGCCTTTCGCCGCTGACCGGCGACACCAGCATCGGTTACAACCGCGACGTCAGCGGCAGCGTGCACCTGCAGCCGCTGGATTACAGCGAAGAGCGGGGTTCGGTGAAGTTCTCCGGGCTGACCCTGGACCTGGCCATTAGCGATGACAAGCGCTCGGTGAAGGTTGGTGGCAATATGGACAGCCTGATGTTCAGCGCGCCCGACAGCACGCGCATCGAATTTTCCGACCTGAACCTGGTCAGCGATTCCGAGCGGGGCGAATCCGGCCTGTACCTGGGCAGCAGTGAAAGCAGCCTCAAATTGATCCAGGTGCAGTTGCCTGAACAAGAGCCGTTGCTGATCAAGGATATGCTGCAAAAAAGCCAGCTGGACGAAGGCAAGGACGGTGTATTCGGCAGCTTCACCTACGATGTCGGCATGGTCAGCTATGCGGGCAAGGATGTCGGCGCCCTGAAGCTGGGCGGCAGCATGAAAAACCTCGATACCGCATCGCTAAAGAGCTTGACCGACCTGTACAAGGAGCTGCTCAGTCAACTGGACGCCGCCAGCTACGATGAGGGCCAGCCGAACTTCAACCTGACGCCTGAGCAGGAAACCCAACTCAAGGCCGATATTGGCACCTTGCTGGCGGGTAAGCCGGTGTTGGCGCTGGACACCTTCGCGTTCAAGACCGCCCACGGTGAAAGCCGGTTCAATTTCGCATTGGGGCTGAACAAGCCGACGTCCTTCGAGTTGCCGCCGCAAGAGCTGCTGATGCAGGCCATCGGCAGCCTGGATGCGCGCCTGGTGGTGTCCAAGCCGATGATCAAGGATGTGATCCTCAACAAGGCGGCCCTGGACCCCAGCGCCGATCCGGCCATGGTTGCCCAGGAAGCCGAGCAGATGGCGGAAATGGCCGGCATGATGGCCGTTGGTACCCAGATGGCGACCGTCGATGGCAATGACATAGTGGCCAGCGTGAAATACGCCGAGGGTCAGGTCGATCTCAACGGCCGCAAGATGCCGGTCGAAGAGTTCGCCGGCATGGTCATGGGCATGGCCGGTGGCATGGGCGGCGCGCCGACAGGTGATGCCGACCTGTCCGATCTGGAGGGCCTGGATGTGCCGGACGCCGAAGCCGAAGCCGAAGCCGAAGCCGACGCTGCCGTGGAGTAAGCCCGCGCGCTGCGGTTGCAGCGCAACCCCGGGACTGGCAAAACGGCCGGCCGATTCGCAGACGCGAAACTGCTGGCCGTTTTGTTTTAGGCCGCCCGGGCTGCGCAGGATCGATAGGAACGCGGTCCCGTAGGGTGCGCTCAGCGCACCGCTGCAGCAGCTGC
>DATDTH010000583.1:0-2555 GCA_035290985.1 Pseudomonas sp.
CCCTGGCCCAGGCCGAACTGGAAGCGGCGGGCAAGCAGGCCGAGGCGATGAAGAAGCTGGCCGAAGGCACGGAAGCCGAGCGCGCCGCGCCCGGCCTGGCCGATGCCCGGGTACGTGAAGCCACAGCCGCGGCGAAGGAGAAAGAAGGCCTGGCCGAGGCGCGCGTGCATGCCGAATACCTGATCGCCGAAGCCCGCGGCGAGCAGGAGAAAGGACTGGCCGTGGCCCGTGTCACCGAGGCCCAGGCCGTGGCGAAGGAAAAGGACGGCCTGGCCGACGCCAAGGTGCTGGAAGAGAAGCTCGGTGCCCAGGCCCGTGGCGAGGAGCAATTGGGCGCCGCCAAGGCCCAGGCGACCAAGGACCTCGGTCTGGCCGAAGCCCTGGTGCTGCTGGAACGCCTGAATGCCGAGGCCGAAGGCCTGGGCAAGAAATTCGGCGCCCTGGACGGCCTCAGCGACAAGGCGCGTCAGCACGAAGAGTTCCGCATGCAGCTGGAGAAGAGCTTCGAAGAAGCCATGGCTGGCATCGCCGCCAACCAGGAAATCGCCAAGGACCAGGCCGAGGTGCTGTCGGCCGCCCTGTCCAAGGCGAAGATCGAGATAGTCGGCGGCGAAGGCGACTTCTTCAACTCCTTTGCCAAGTCCCTGTCGGTGGGCAAGGCCATCGAAGGGGTGGTCGGCAAGAGCCCGGTGGTGCAGGACCTGCTGGCGCGCCTGCTCAACGGCAAGGCCGCCGTGCCGAGCCTGGCGGCGACCGCCGAAGCGGTGCTGGCCCCGCTGGTTGCGCAGCCCGAGGCTTGACCCGGGCGTGCCCTCCCACGGGGGAGGGCGCGCAGCGCCCCACTCCCGCTCGACTGGGTAGGCCGTAGCCCGCCGCTGCACGGCGCTGGGTTGCGCCTGCCCCGGCAAGCCGGGCCACCGTCTTGGTTGAACACCGCCGCAGATTAAGGAAGACCCGCATGTCGGACGCTCAGGCCGCCCAGGCTATTTTGGATCAGGCCGTTGCCACAGGCGGCGCCTACGAGGTGCTGCACAAGCGCTTGCTGGAACAAGGCCTGCGCCTACGCCAGAGCAGCGAGGCCCTGAACGCCGAGCGCCTGCAGGCGTTCGGCAGCAGCCAGATGGAGGTGGTCGGGCGGGTGCGCATCCGCACCGAGAACAACTGCACGGCGCGGGACATCGTCCAGGTCGGCGACTGCCTGCTGTTCGGTTACAACCTGTTTCTGGGCCTCAAGCGCGAGATCGGCGTCGCCGACGTGTTCTCCCTTTACCGCTTGAGCGAGCAGGCCGAGGGCTACGAGGCCGAGGCCGTGGCGCTGGCGGGAAGCTTTCTGGCCCAGAGCGGCTTCGTCAACGATTTCAACGAGCTCTACACCTATTACAAGAACACCCGGCTGCTGCAACTGGCGGTGCGCGACGGCAAGCTGCTGGCGAGCTTCCAGATTGGCGAGCGGATCAGCGATATCCGGGTGTTCCGTTGGTCGATCTCCACCGATGGGCGTGAGGTCCGTTACATCGATAACCGGGGTGAGCGCGACATCGCGCTGCCAGCGGCCTTCGATTTCACCTGGCAGAAGACCGGCCGCGAGATGGTGGTCAACGGCCGGCATCCGCATCTGAATATCCTCGACACCCTGTTCGTCGAGACCCTCGGCGGCGACCTGACGATCAAGGTCGAGAACAACACCGAGGACGGCCAGGGCATCTACCGCGAGGAGGTACTGGACAAGACCCAGTCCCTGGACGATGCGCAGATCGAATACGTCCGCCTGGGCAGCCTGATCCTGCTCAAGGTGCTGCCCTACCGCGAGGAGCACTGGCGTTACCTGGTGTTCAACTGCCTGACCCGCCAGGTCGAGCGCATCGACGCCATCGGCCTGGCGTGCGTGCAGCTGCCCGAGGATCACGGGATCATCTTCCCGGGCGGCTACTACCTGCAAAGCGGCGAATACAAACGCTTCGAACAGTCCATGGAAGGCATGCGCTTCAAGCGTGCGGTGCGCTCGCCCAACGGCGAGGATGTGCAGTACATCTTCTATCACCCCGAGCAGGGGCGTTCGGTGCTGCTGACCTACAACCTGATCAACCGCCAGTTGCAGAACCCGATCTTCGGCCACGGCTACGCGCGCCTGGAAGACGGGCGCATGGTGATCTTCGCCGCCGAGGGCGAGGAGCCGACCCGCATCCACCCCATGCAGATCTGGCAGACACCGTTCTGCAGCGAGGACTTCGCCGCCCGCCAGCCGGTACAGGGCGGCTTCTTCGGGCGCATCGGCAACGCCGAGCTGGTGCGCGGCGTGTCGGACCTGCTGGACCTGGGCCGCGAGATCCAGAGCCCGGCGGTGTCGCTGCAGCGCTACACCCAGCTGTGCCAGAACACCCGGCGGCTGTTCGATCTTTACCACTGGCTGGACGATGCCCAGTGTCCGGGTCTGGCAGTGCTGCTGCGCGAGATCGCCGCCACCGGCGAGCGGGTGCTGGACGAGTACGAGAAGGTCGAGAGCATTCGCCAGCAGTCCGCCCGGGCCATGGCCGAGGCCGAGGCCCGCCAGCAGG
>DATDTH010000584.1:0-2845 GCA_035290985.1 Pseudomonas sp.
GGGCCGGGCCGGGATCACGGTGAACAAGAACGCGGTGCCCAACGACCCGCAGTCGCCGTTCGTCACCTCGGGCCTGCGCATCGGTACCCCGGCGGTGACCAGCCGCGGCTTCCAGGTCGAGCAGTGCCGGGCCCTGGCCGGCTGGATCTGCGACATCCTCGAGCACCTCGGCGATGCCGATGTCGAGGCCCAGGTCGCCACCCAGGCCGCCGCCCTGTGCGCCGCGTTCCCGGTCTACGCTGACTGAACAGCCTGTGCTGGCCATAGGAGCGGGCCCCGCCCCGCTCCTGCATGCGCCTCACCCGAGGCCGGAGATCACCATGTCACTCAGCGTTTTCGATCTGTTCAAAATCGGCATCGGCCCCTCCAGCTCCCACACCGTGGGCCCGATGCGCGCCGCCGCGCGCTTCGCCGAAGGCCTGCGCCGCGATGGCCTGCTGGCCGACACGGCCTGCGTCAAGGTCGAGCTGTACGGCTCGCTCGGCGCCACCGGCAAGGGCCATGGCAGCGACAAGGCGGTGCTGCTCGGCCTGGAAGGCGAACACCCTGACACAGTAGATACCACCACCATCGACGCGCGCCTGGCCGCCCTGCGCGGTGCCGGCGAACTCCGCTTGCTCGGCGAGCGGACCATACGTTTCGTCGAAAAAGAACACCTGGCGATGATCCGCAAACCCCTGCCCTTCCACCCCAACGGCATGATCTTCCGCGCCTTCGATGGCGCCGGCCTGCAGTTGCGCTCACGCGAGTACTACTCGGTGGGCGGCGGTTTCGTGGTCGACGAGCAGGCCGCCGGCGCCGACCGCATAGTCGAGGACCAGAGCGTCCTGGCCCATCCTTTCACCACCGCCAAGCAGTTGCTGACCCAGTGCGTCGAGCAGCGCCTGTCCATCAGCCAGCTGATGCTGGCCAACGAGACAGCCTGGCGTCCGGAAGCCGAGACCCGCGCCGGCCTACTGAAGATCTGGCAGGTGATGCAGGACTGCGTCGAGGCCGGCTGTCGCAACGAGGGCATACTGCCCGGCGGGCTCAAGGTCAAACGCCGCGCCGCCGCCCTGCACCGCCAGCTGTGCCAGCACCCGGAAGCCGGCCTGCGCGATGCCTTGAGCGTACTCGACTGGGTCAACCTCTACGCCCTGGCGGTGAACGAGGAAAACGCCAACGGCGGCCGGGTGGTCACCGCCCCCACCAACGGCGCGGCCGGCATAGTGCCGGCGGTGCTGCATTACTACATGCGCTTTATTCCCGGGGCTAACGACGACGCCGTGGTGCGCTTTCTGCTCACCGCCGCCGCCATCGGCATCCTCTACAAGGAAAACGCCTCGATCTCCGGCGCCGAAGTCGGCTGCCAGGGCGAGGTCGGCGTGGCCTGTTCGATGGCCGCCGGCGCCCTGTGCGAAGCCCTGGGCGGCACGGTGCAGCAGGTGGAGAATGCCGCCGAGATCGGCATGGAGCACAACCTCGGCCTGACCTGCGACCCCATAGGTGGCCTGGTCCAGGTGCCCTGCATCGAACGCAACGCCATGGGCTCGGTGAAGGCCATCAACGCCGCGCGCATGGCCCTGCGCGGCGACGGCCAGCACTTCGTCTCCCTGGACAAGGTGATCCGCACCATGCGCCAGACCGGCGCCGACATGAACAACAAATACAAGGAAACCGCTCGCGGCGGCCTGGCGGTCAATATCATTGAGTGCTAGCGGAATGAAAAAAGCTTCAAGCCACAAGCCATAAGCGGCAAACGGCAGCGGCAGCGGCAGCGGCAGCTACAAGCTACAAGCTACAAGAAAACCCCATAGTTTCGCTGCTTGCGGCTTGCCGCTTGCAGCCTCCCTCCTCATGAATCTGCTAGAAAGGAGAGCTCCATGACCACCGAAATCCTGGCGAAAACCCCGCTACACGCCCTGCACCTGGAACTGGGCGCCCGCATGGTGCCGTTCGCCGGTTACGACATGCCGGTGCAGTACCCCATGGGCGTGATGAAGGAACACCTGCACAGCCGTGAGCAGGCCGGGCTGTTCGACGTCTCGCACATGGGCCAGATCATCCTGCGCGGCGCCGACGCCGCCCGGGCCCTGGAGACCCTGGTGCCGGTGGACATCCTCGACCTGCCGGTGGGCCTGCAGCGCTACGCCATGTTCACCGATGAGAACGGCGGCATACTCGACGACCTGATGGTCGCCAACCTGGGCGACGACAGCCTGTTCCTGGTGGTCAACGCCGCCTGCAAGGAGCAGGACCTGGCGCACCTGCAAAAGCACCTGGGCGAGCGCTGCACGATCCAGCCCCTGTTTGAGGAGCGCGCCCTGCTCGCCCTGCAAGGCCCGAAAGCCGTGGATGTGCTGGCCCGCCTGGCCCCGGACGTGGCGAAGATGACCTTTATGCAGTTCGCCGCCGTGCAGCTGCTGGGCATCAACTGCTATGTCAGCCGTTCCGGCTACACCGGTGAAGACGGCTACGAGATTTCGGTACCGGCCGACCAGGCCGAGGCCCTGGCCCGCCGCCTGCTAGCCGAACCGGAAGTCGCGCCCATCGGCCTCGGCGCCCGCGACTCCCTGCGCCTGGAAGCCGGCCTGTGCCTGTATGGCCACGACATGAGCGAAGCCAGCACGCCGATCGAGGCCAGCCTGCTCTGGGCCATCTCCAAGGCCCGCCGTGCCGATGGCCCACGGGCCGGTGGTTTCCCCGGCGCCGAGCGGATCTTCGCCCAGCAGCAAGCGGGCGTGGCCAGCAAGCGCGTCGGCCTGTTGCCCCAGGAACGAGTACCGGTACGCGAGGGTGCCGAGATAGTCGACGTCGAGGGCCAGGTGATCGGCCGCGTGTGCAGCGGCGGTTTCGGCCCCAGCCT
>DATDTH010000585.1:0-6360 GCA_035290985.1 Pseudomonas sp.
CAATCCGTAGTCCTCGTCCTCCATGACCATGCCGCCGGCGGCCACGTCCCAATAGCCGGGATACAGGGCCTTGCTCAGGGTGCGGCGATGCACGCAGATGTCGCCGGCCGAGTTGAACAGCAGGATGTAGGTCCCGCGGCCGATCAGGCCACGGCTGCGCAACTCCGCGCGCGGCAGGCCTCCCAGCGGCCGATCGGCCTCGTCGACCCAGGCCACCCGCTCGGCGTCGGAGGCCGCGCGGTGCGCCACCTCCCCGGGCGAGAAGGTCATGCTTCAGCCCTGGCTCAACAGCTGGCGCAGGTCGATGATCGCGGCATTGGCCCGGGAGATGTAATTGGCCATGACCAGGGAATGGTTGGCCAGTATTCCGTAACCGCTGCCATTGAGGACCATCGGGCTCCACAGCGGCTCCTGGGAGGCTTCCAGCTCGCGGATGATCTGGCGCACGCTGACGGTGGCGTTTTTCTTGGCCAGCACGTCGGCGAAGTCCACCTCGATGGCCCGCAGCAGGTGCGACAGTGCCCAGGCCTGACCGCGGGCCTCATAGAACACGTTGTCGATCTGCAGCCAGGGCGTCTCGTAGCTCTCCTCGCTCAGCTGCGGCACTTCACCGGCCGCCAGGGGCTGTTCCTTGAGGTCGGTATTCAGGCGTACCTGACCGACGCTGGCGGACAGCCGCTGGGACAGCGAGCCCAGGCGGGTGGCGGTGTCGCCCAGCCAGTTGTTGAGGTTGTCGGCGCGGGTATAGAACTGCGCATTGGGGTGGCCCGGATCGGCCAGGCGAGCCAGGTAGCGGTCCAGGTAGCGGATGCCTTCGCGGTACTCCGCCTCGCTGGCCGGCAACGCCCAGCTCTTGTTGTCGAAGTTGAAGCGCGGCTCGGCCTTGGCCAGGTCGGCATCCTCGGTGGACTGCGACTGGGAACGGGCGAAGTCCTTGCGCAACGCCCGCGACAGGTCGCGCACCTGTACCAGCACGCCGTATTCCCAACTGGGCATGTTGTCCAGCCACAGGCCGGGCGGGGTCAGGTCGTTGGACAGGTAGCCGCCTTGCTTGGACAACAGACGACCGGCGACCTGTTTGAGGGTTTCCACCGTGGTGTAACCATTGACCATCTGCCGCTGGGCACGCTCGGCGGCGGCCTGGGCCTGCTGCTGCACGGGGAACAACGCCGGCTCCTGGCTCCAGTACCAGCCGACCACCAGTGCCACCAGCAGGTAGAGCCCCAGAACGCCGCCAACAATCCGGCTCAACCAGTAACCACTCAAATAGCTGCGTACATCATCCACCGAGTTGTCGACGCGGTCGCGCAGGTGGCCCGCACGGTTCTTCCAGTCCAGCATGTCAATGTCCCTTCGATCACGGAATTCAAGGTTCGACCGCAGCCCGGGCAGATCGTTGAAAAAGGTAGCTGCTAAGCCAGGGTTGCCATCACCCACTATAAGGGATGACTCGACCGATGCGCAGCGCGGCAGAACAAACTTAGGGTGAGCCTGCAGCGGTTCCCGTAACCTGGGCCGCGAGCAGGCTCCGACGAACGGTGCCGGCAAGTAGCCATCAGGCGAGCAAAGCGTTCTATCCATCACGGAAGCCGACCTTCGACTAGGCTAGCCTGGCTTCAGATGAATGGATGGCGGCACAGGATCGGCGGTGCCCCTATAGCACATGATAAATACAGGCACAGTGCTATCATCCAAACCACCCACCCGCGGCATTCCAACGAAGTCGGGCCATGACCCAGCAAGAAGACCCCAGTCGTGATCGCCTCAAGCACCATTTCGCCCAACGCGTGATCCACCAGGCACGCCAGGTGCTGGAAGTCTGGCAGCGCCTGCAAGGTCGCGAATGGAACCCCGTCGACATGGCGGAACTGGGCGAGGCCACGCTGCGCCTACGTCGTTATGCCGAACGCTTCGAGCAGACCGAGCATGCGCACCTGGCCGAGGGCCTGGGTAATTGCCTGCGGGCCATCGAAGCCAACCGTGGACGCCTTACCAGCGACCTGATCACCGAACTCAACCTGTTGATGCAGCGCCTGTCGCGCACCGGGCTGCGGCACAATGATCAGTTTGAGCAGACCTTCCTGCCGCCGCTGCGCAAGCCGATCTACCTGGCCTTGCAGGACCCCGAACGCGCCGGGCGCCTGGCCCAGCAACTGGAATTCTTCGGCATGGCCGCCCAGGCTTTCGACAGTGTCAACGCCTTCCACGCCGCGATGGTCGAACGCCACCCCGCCGCCATCCTGATGGAGGTGGATTTTTCCGGCGCCGGCCAGGGCCTGCAACTCGCCACCGAACTCCAGCGAGGCCTGGAACAGAAGCTGCCCCTGCTGTTCTTCAGCCAGGAGGAAAGCAGCACCGAGACCCGCCTGGCCGCCGTGCGCGCCGGCGGCCAGGAGTTCTTCACCGGTACCCTGGACGCCTCCGGCCTGCTGGAGCGCATCGAAGTGCTGACCCAGGTGTCGCAGTACGAACCCTACCGGGTGTTGATAGTTGACGACTCCCGCGCCCAGGCCACCCATACCGAACGGGTGCTCAACAGCGCCGGCATCGTCACCCGCACCCTGCTCGAGCCGCTCCAGGCGATGACCGAACTGGCCGACTTCCAGCCTGACCTGATCATCCTCGACATGTACATGCCCGCCTGCAACGGCACCGAGCTGGCCAAGGTGATCCGCCACAACGACCATTACGTCAGCGTGCCGATCATCTACCTGTCGGCCGAGGACGACCTGGACAAGCAACTGGATGCCATGAGCGAAGGCGGCGACGACTTCCTCACCAAACCGATCAAGCCCCGCCATCTGATCGCCACGGTGCGCAACCGCGCCACCCGCGCCCGCAACCTCAAGGCGCGCATGGTGCGCGACAGCCTGACCGGCCTGTACAACCACACCCATATCCTGCAACTGCTCGACAATGCCCGCTTTCGCGCGCGCCGCGACGAACAACCGCTGACCTTCGCCATGCTCGACATCGACCACTTCAAGAAGGTCAACGACAGCTATGGCCACCCAATGGGCGATCGGGTGATCAAGAGCCTGGCGCTGTTTCTCAAGCAGCGCCTGCGCAAGACCGACCATATCGGCCGTTACGGTTGCGAGGAATTCGCCGTGGTGCTGCCCGACACCAACGCCGCCGACGCCTTCAAGGTGCTGGACGAGATCCGTCGCCGCTTCGCCGAAATCCATTACCCGGCGCAGCCCATGGATCTGGCCTGCACCTTCAGCTGCGGCATCGCCGAGCTGGGCGCGGATACCGACGGCAAGCAGCTGTCCAAGCAGGCCGACGAGGCGCTGTACGCGGCCAAGCATGGCGGCCGCAACCGGCTGGAAATCTTCAGCGGCTGAGCTGAACGTAGGTCGGATTAGTGAAGCGTAACCCGACCTATGAAAAGCGCGCTTGCCTCCCGTAGGGCCGCTGGTGTTTTGACCGACTGTGACCCAGCGCACACTGTCATCAGACGGCAACAAGAACGCCATAAAGTCGATGCCTCCCCTAACCGGTCGAGCCATCGATGCGCCTGAAATTCCTCACCAACCTCAACAGCCTGCTGCTGGTCGCGGTCTGCCTGGCCTTGGGCGCCACCCTCTGGTGGTCGCAACGGGCCCTGGAACGGCCCTACCTGCTGATGGAAAGCTACCTGAGCCTGTCGCAACAGGCCCAGCAGGACGTGGCGGGCAATATCGACAGCTACCTGGCCAGCGGCGATGCCCTGCGGCACAGCGCCGCTGTTCAGGCCCTCGCGCGCCTGGAGCAGGCCCTGGGCGAGTTGCCGCCCCCCTTGGCCGACAGCCTGCGCCCCAGCCTGGACGCCCTCGGCGCGTTCACCGCCAACGACCTGCTCGCCGCCGGCAAGCTGGCGGGCGATCCCCAGGGTCTGCTTCTGCAGGCCGAACGGGAGATGGCCGAGGCCCTCGACCAGCTCGACCAGTATGCCGACGCCAGCGCCACGGCCGCCGCGGCCGACTACCCGCGCCCGCTGTTTCGCGCCGCTCAGCACCTGGTCCGCCTCGGCCAGGCGCGCGCCAAGCTGGTCAGCAGCGGCCGCGACGAACTGGCGAGCGATGTGCAACGTGAACTGACGGCCCTGCAACGCCAGGCCGAGGCCCTGGAGGCCCTGCCGCTGCTCGGCGTGGCCGAGACCACCGGTAGCGCCGGCGACGCCTTCGCCGCCCTGCTGGGCCTGGATGCCACGGCCGAAACCGATGCGCCAGCCACGGCCCAGGATCGCGGCATCCCCCTCAAGCGCGACTTCGCCAGCCTGCTCAAGCGCTACCCGGGCGAGCTCGCGCGCACCCGTGAATGGCTGCAGCGACGCAGCGAACTGGCCCGCACCACGCAAACCAAACTGAGCGACCTGCAGCAGGCGCTGGCGGCCCTGGCCCCGGCGGTGCGCGGCGAACACGGACGCATCCAGGGCGAAGTGCGGCTGCTGCAAGGCCTGATGATCGGCCTGATCCTGCTGATCGCCCTGATCATCGACACCCTGCAACGGCGCCTGGCCCGCGTCCTCGGCCAACTGGTACCGGCCTTGTCGGCCTGGGCCCAGGGCGACTTCGCCGAGGATATCCGCCTCGCCTCGCGCACCCGCGAACTGCGCGACATCCAGGACTCGCTCAACCGCCTGCGCGCCTACCTGGTCGGCCTGGTCGGCACCATCCGCCTGCACGCCGAGCAGGTGGCCGGCAGCAGCCACACCCTGGCCGAGCTGAGCAGCGGCCTGCACCGTGGCGCCGAGCGCCAGGCCGGCGACACCGCGCAGATCCGCGACGCCCTGGGCGAACTGGAATCGACCATAGTGCAGGTCGCCGGCAATGCCAGCGAGGCCGCGGACGCCAGCCGCGCGGCCGACCGCGCCCTGGAACAGGGCCAGACGGTGATCGGCCAAAGTCTGAGCGGCTTGCACGCCCTGGTCGGCGAGGTGCAGGGTAATGCCCAGGCCATCGAGCGCCTGGCCGAGGAAACCGCCACTATCGGCCAGGTACTGACGGTGATTCGCGGCATCGCCGAGCAGACCAACCTGCTGGCGCTGAATGCCGCGATCGAAGCCGCCCGGGCCGGCGAAATGGGCCGCGGCTTCGCCGTGGTGGCCGAGGAAGTCCGCTCCCTGGCCCTGCGCACGACCGGCGCCACCGGCGAGATCCAGCAATTGATCGGCCGCCTGCAACAGGCCGCGCACCAGTCGGTGGCGGCCATGCGCGCCCAGGTCGAGCATGCCCAGACCAGCGCCAGCCAGGCCGAGGCCGCCGATGGCGCCCTGGACGAAATAGTCGCGGCCATTCGCACCATCGCACGGATGGCCGAGCGCATCGCCGAGGCGACCGCCCAACAGAGCGGCGCGGTCGGCGAAATCCGCGGCCACAGCGAACGCATCCACCAACTGGGCGGCGACAACCTAGAGCGCATCGGCCAGGGCCGCGCCCAAGGCGAACAGTTGCTCGTGCTGGGCGGTCAACTGCATGTCGCGGTGCAGGCCTTCCGCGTCTAAGACCTGCGCCGCGCTGGCTGGGCAATGGGCGCTTCGGGGGGAAGCGCCTACACTGGGTAAAAGCCACCACAGGTATCCGCCATGCGCCTTGCCCTCCTGCTGATATGCGCACTGCTGAGCCCATCCGCCGGTGCGACCAGCCTGCTGGTGGCCATGGAGGACGCCAACAACAGCCCCTTCGAATATATCGACGAGAACGCCAGGCTCACTGGCTTCCATGTGGAGTTGCTGCGGGCCGTGAGCGAGCGCCTCGGCTGGACCCTGACGTTCAAGCGCTACCCCTGGAAGCGCAGCATGAAGGCCCTGGCCGCCGGCGAGGTGCAGGCCGTCACCTTCGTCGCCAAGACGCCCGAGCGCGAGCAGTTCGCAGTCTTTATTCCGGACAACCTGCTGCATGTCTCGCGCACCACCCTCTATATCAAGCGCGAGCGAGCGGCCGAGATCCACTACCAGGCGCCCCTGGAAGAGATGATCAAGCGTTGGCGCACGGCCATGCCCAATGGGTACTACATGAGCGACAAGGTGGTCGCGCTGATCGAGCACGGAGCGCCCATCGAGCAGCCCACGGTCACCCAGTCGCAGCTGTTCATCATGCTGATCAGCGGCCGCTTCGATGCGATTTTCGGTTCCACCAGTGCCCTGACCCGCGCCAATGCCGAGATCGCCAACCTGGAGCCGCAGGTCCAGCGCCTGGACGGCGCGCTCTTCTCGGGCAAGCCCATGTACCTGGCCTTTTCCCGCCGCGCGCCGCCGCACCTGGCCGAGGAGTTCGCCGAGGCCTACCGGCTGTTTCGCCTGGAGCCGGCCTACCACCAGCTGGCGCAACGCTTTGCCGTGACCGAACTGCTGCCGCAACCCGGCGAATTCCAGTA
>DATDTH010000586.1:0-2853 GCA_035290985.1 Pseudomonas sp.
GGCGATGCGCACGCCGGTGAAGGCGCCGGGGCCACGGCCGAAGGCGATGGCATCGACGGCCGACAGGGCCACCCCTGCCTCGGCCAGCAGGTCGCGGATCATCGGCAGCACCCGCTGGGCATGCAGGCGCGGAATCACCTCGTAGTGACTGAGCACCCGGCCCTCGTGCAACAGGGCAACGGAGCAGGCTTCGGTGGCAGTATCCAGGGCCAGCAGGGTGGTCATCGGCGGTTCCGCTTGGAAAGAGGCCGGCAAGTATAACCTGGGAATAACCCGGGATGCCCTCGCGGCTCAGTCCAGGCATGCTGGCCCCGCTTGGAAAAACCTGAACGCTGGTTCTACAATGCCGCCAGCCCAGGCATTCGGCGGGGCGCGTGGGTTCGAGCCGCTAAAGCGACGCGAAGCAGGATGTCAACCGCACCCAGACAAAAACAAATCAACAGTGCCTCAGCAAAAGGACTCGCCATGCGCCACGATACTTTTTGGCTAACCGCCCGCGACACCGCCACCCTCCATGTTAATCACTGGTTTCCCGAGCAACCACCCAAGGCGGTGGTGATGATCTCCCACGGTGTGGCCGAACACAGCGCGCGTTATGCCCGGCTCGCCCAGGCACTGGTCACCGCCGGCTATGCCGTCTATGCCCATGACCAGCGCGGCCATGGCCGTACGGCGGAACGGGGGGTGCTCGGTCACTTCGCCGATCAAGACGGCTGGAACAAGGTGGTCAACGACCTGGCCGACCTCAATCGACATATCCGCCAGCAGCACCCGGGCGCGCCGATCTTCCTGCTCGGCCACAGCATGGGCAGCTATATCAGTCAGACCTACCTGATCGAGCACAGCGACGAGTTGCAGGGCACCATCCTCTCGGGCTCGAACTACCAGCCGGTCGCCCTCTACCGGGTCGCCCGCCTGCTCGCGCGCTTCGAGTCCTGGCGCCAGGGCTCGACCGGGCGCAGCGCCCTGCTCGAATTCCTCTCGTTCAATTCGTTCAACAAGGCCTTCACCCCCACGCGCACCACCCACGACTGGTTGAGCCGCGATCCGCGCGAAGTCGACAAATACGTCGAGGATCCGCTCTGCGGTTTCCGCTGGACCAATCAGTTGTGGAGCGACATGCTCGGCGGCATGCAACACAACACCCCGCACAGCCACCTGGCCCGGATCGACAGCGCCCTGCCACTGCTGGTGATAGGCGGCGAGCGTGACCCGGTCAGCGAGGGCAAACGCCTGGAGAACCTGGCCAATGCGCTGCGCCAGGCCGGCAATCGAGACGTGCAAGTGAAAATCTACCCGGACGCGCGCCATGAACTGTTCAATGAGTGCAACCGCGAGGAGGTGACCGCCGACCTGCTCCAGTGGCTGGATCAAACCCTGGCCCGCAGTCCGGCCGCAACTGAGGCACGCACCCAGGCGGCATAAACCAGAGCCCCCTGCGCCGCAAGGATGTAGGGCGGGCCGGGCGTCGCTACGCTCGGCGCGTCGTCCAGCGCCAGACCGCCGAAGCATCACCGCCATACCGACTTCCCGGTGCGCACCGCGCACCCTACAAAAGCGCTTCGGCGAAGCCCATAGCCCCAAGTGAAGTCCGCGAACAAATAGCACTATTTACCCAACGATCAATGATAAATCCGCCACTCGCAATCAATTGATCTTGAGCACCCATAGCAGTTAAGCTTGAATTCATCACTCGAAGAAACCGCCCCATATAAAAGACGGTTTCTTTTCGTACGCTGCACCTTTGAAATAAAATAATAAATCAGCAGCCAGCAGCGCACGTCACTTGGCAGCGGGCCATAACTATCCACTGGAGTCATTCGATGTTCAACGCAGTTCTTATCTATGCCAAGGAGCGCAGTCCACTGGCCTTTACCGCGATTCTTTCGCTGTTACTCTTCTGCGCCGGCCTGAAGAACTTCGATGTCCATCCAGCATTATTTTTATCCGGCTGGCTCTCCATGTTCATTTTTCTATTTATGATCCGGCTGAGCGATGATATCTGCGACATTCCCATCGACAGCATCACCCACCCGCAGCGAGCCCTGTGCTCGGGGCTGAGCCCCTTGAAAACCATGAACCGCTTCCGCGTGCTGGCCATCGCCCTGTTCCTGGCCTTGCAACTGGGTCATTCCGGCGCGCTGCTGCTTGCGTTATTTTCCCTGTTATTCTTCGGTGTATTCTTCAAGCTCAAACCCAAGTTGCACCCACTGGCTCATACCACGCTGCTGAATTTCTCCCTGTGCATCTTCCCGGTCTACAGCGGCCTGCTGTTATATGGCGAAATCAGCCAATTTCATTTATTGATGGGCGGCTTTTTCTGGCTGGGCGGACTGGCCCATGATTACTCTCATTGTTTACTGGACACCCGCGACAGCGCGCCGGAAACATTGAACCCCATCAATAGAATCGACCAGGGCTTTCTGGCCAAGCTCTCCCTTCTGTTATTCCTGGTCAGCGGCGCATTGGGACTGGCGCTGGCTTATTCGAACAATATGCCCTGGGGTTTCCTCGGCTGCCTGATCCTGATGTTGGTATTAATGATCCGTCTGGAATACAAACTGATCCGCCACCCTTCCCTGGAAACCGCCAAGCCATTTTATATCTTTGGCTTCCTGTTCTTCCTGGTTCCGGTGCTGGGGCACCTGGGCGACCTGGCCTATGGGTACCCCTGGTAGGCTGGGAAGAGCTGTCGTTCGGCGAAACCCAGCTCGCGGGTTTCACCCGCCCTTGGTCTGCCAGAGCAGGCACATTCGCTTTTCGTAGGTCGGGTTACGTTTTGCTAACCCGACAGCATCGTTGTCGGGTTACGCTTCGCTAACCCGACCTACGGCCTACCAGCGCTTCGTCGAA
>DATDTH010000587.1:0-2516 GCA_035290985.1 Pseudomonas sp.
AGGGGCTCGCTTTCGCTGGCCAGCAACAGCGCCTTGGTCGCGGCGTTGGCGCCCGGGGCGCAGCGGCGGACCTGCTCCAGCACGTCGTTCAGGCGTTCGGCCAGGGCCTGGGCATCGGCTTCGACGAAATGCACCAGGCCCAGGCGAGCGGCTTCGAGTCCATCGAAGCGGGCGGCGGTCAAGGCCAGCCGGCGGGCCTGGGTCAGGCCGATGCGCTTGACCACGAAGGGCGCGATCTGCGCCGGCAGTATGCCCAGGCTGGTTTCCGGCAGGCCGAATTTGGCGCCTTGATCGGCGATGGCGATATCGGACACGCAGGCCAGGCCGAAGCCGCCGCCCAGCACCGCGCCTTGCAGCACGGCGATCAGCACCTGGGGCGCGTGTTGCGCCTCCTCGAGCAAAGCGCCGAAGGCCCGGTTGAGGGCCTGATAGGCCTCGGCACCGGCGGCCCGGGCCGTGGCCATGTCCTTGATGTCGCCACCGGCGCAGAAGTGCCCGCCGGCGCCGCACAGCACCAGGGCCCGCACGGCCGCGTCGTCGCGCACGGCGGCCAGCACCCCGCGCAGTTGCTCGACCATGGCCAGGCTCATGGCATTGCGGCTCTCGGGGCGGTTGAGGGTGATATGCAGCACTCCCGCCTCGAGGGTGAGCAGCAGGGTGTCGCAGTTCGGTAGAGCGGACATCCGTTATTCCTCGTACAAAGGCGCTGAGATTGAGGCGCGTAGCGTCGATACCCATCGTGGCCGGGTTGATGGGTATCGCTGCGCTCAACCCATCCTACGATCGTGATCGTTCCCACGCTCTGCGTGGGAATGCGCTCTGCGCCGGTCAGGCTTACTTTTTCTTGCCGGGCAGAATGCCCATCAGCTTGCAGATGATGCCGAGCATGATCTCGTCGGCACCGCCGCCGATGGAGACCAGGCGCACGTCGCGGTAGGCGCGCGACACCGGGTTGTCCCACATAAAGCCCATGCCGCCCCAGTACTGCAGGCAGGCGTCGCTGACTTCGCGACCCAGGCGGCCGGCCTTGAGCTTGGCCATGGAGGCCAGCTTGGTCACGTCGCGGCCCTTCACATATTGCTCGGTGGCCTGGTAGACCAGGGCGCGCAGGCACTCGATCTCGGTTTGCAGTTCGGCCAGGCGGAAATGGATCACCTGGTTGTCGATCAGCGCGTTACCGAAGGTCTTGCGCTCCTTGCAGTAATCGATGGTGCTGTCGACGCAATACTCCAGGCCCTTGATCATATTGGCCGCGCCAAACAGGCGTTCTTCCTGGAACTGCAGCATCTGCATCATGAAGCCGGCGCCCTCGTGGCCGATGCGGTAACGCTGGGGAACGCGCACGTTGTCGAGGAACACCTGGGCGGTCTCCGAGCTGCGCATACCGAGCTTGTCCAGGTGCGGGCTGACGCTGACGCCGGGGGTATTCATAGGCACCACGATCAGCGACTTGTTGACGTGGGGCTTGTCGTCGCTGGTATTGGCCAGCAGGCACATGAAGTCGGCGGACGGGGAGTTGGTGATCCACATCTTGCTGCCGTTGATCACATAGTCGTCGCCGTCCTTCTTCGCCGTAGTCTTCAACCCGGCGACGTCGGAACCGGCACCGACTTCGGAGACGCCGATGCAGCCGACCATCTCGCCGCTGATGGCTGGGCGCAGGAACTGCTCGCGCAGCTCATCGGAGCCGAAACGGGCAAGGGCCGGGGTGCACATGTCGGTCTGCACGCCGATGGACATCGGAATGCCGCCGCAATGGATGGTGCCGAACTCCTCGGCCGCGACTATGGAATAGCTGTAGTCCAGGCCCATGCCGCCGAATTTCTCCGGTTTGGATATGCCCAGCAGGCCCAGTTCGCCGGCCTTGCGGAAGACCTCGTGGATCGGGAAGCGGCCGTCCTTTTCCCACTGCTCGACATGGGGATTGATTTCCCTGTCGACGAAATTGCGCACCGTGCGCCGCAGTTCTTCGTGTTCCTGGGTAAAGATCATGGTTCTTGTTCTCCGAGGGATTAGAGTCGGGCGACGCCGAACGTATTGGATTTAAGAGGGCGCAGCGCGGCTTCCGCGCAGATATCGAGCAAGAAGCCCAGCAGCTTGCGGGTGTCGCGGGGGTCGATCAGGCCGTCGTCCCACAGGCTGGCGGTGCCGTAGAGCGCGGTGGACTGGCTGTCGAGTTTCTGCGCGGTGACCTGTTCGAGCATGTCGAGCATCTTCGGGTCGGCCTCCTTGCCTTCCTTGCGGTGCTTGTCTTCGGTGACGATGCGCAGCACCTTGCCGGCCTGGGCGCCGCCCATCACGGCGGTCTTGCTGTTGGGCCAGGCGAAGATAAACCGTGGGTCCAGGCCCCGGCCGCACATGGCGTAGTTGCCGGCGCCGTAGGAGCCGCCGACCACTATGGTGAGCTTGGGCACGCTGCAATTGGCCACCGCCTGGATCAGCTTGGAGCCGTGCTTGATCACGCCGTTTTGTTCCGACTCAGTGCCGACCATAAAACCGGTGGTGTTGTGGAAGAA
>DATDTH010000588.1:0-10175 GCA_035290985.1 Pseudomonas sp.
CGGAGCCGGCGGGGGCTCATCCGGCAGGGTCGGAATGCCGGGCTCGGCCGGCTGCTCGGGGGGCACACCGGGTTCGGACGGGGTGTCGGGCCCGGGCTGGCCGGGAATACCGCCGGCCCATTGCATGCGATCGACAGCCGCGGACGGCAGGCGAGAGTCTGGGCTAAACAAAGCTGAAGTCATCATGAGCGCTCTCCTCCACAGATGGGCAGCCCACTGCGGGGCTGAACTGAAACGGTAGAGTGCGCCCAGGGCGGGAGAATTCCATTTTTTTGACCCGAGGCCCGGCGGATCTACCCGCCCAGGCGCCAGGCAACGACCTCAGGTCCTGGGCAGGGTCACGCCACGCTGGCCCTGGTATTTGCCGCCGCGGTCCTTATAGGAAATCTCGCACTCTTCGTCGGATTCGAGGAACAGCATCTGCGCCACGCCTTCGTTGGCATAGATCTTCGCCGGCAGGGTGGTGGTGTTGGAAAACTCCAGGGTGACATGGCCTTCCCACTCGGGTTCCAGCGGGGTCACGTTAACGATGATGCCGCAGCGGGCATAAGTGCTCTTGCCCAGGCAGATGGTCAGCACGTTGCGTGGAATGCGGAAGTATTCGACGGTGCGAGCCAGGGCGAAGGAGTTCGGCGGGATGATGCAGACGTCGCTGGTGACATCGACAAAGCTTTTCTCATCGAAATTCTTCGGGTCCACCGTGGCCGAATTGATGTTGGTGAACACCTTGAACTCGGCGGCGCAGCGCACGTCGTAGCCGTAGCTGGACACACCGTAGGAGATCAGCCGTTCCGCGCCTTCGCCACGCATCTGGCGCTCGACGAAGGGCTCGATCATGCCGTGTTCCTGGGCCATGCGACGAATCCATTTATCCGATTTGATGCTCATGGCGGCAGTCCTGAATGACGAAGGGCGAAAAAGTGCTGCATCTTACCGGGCCCGGCGGCGGGGTTCAAAGCCTGCGGTCGGAGCGCCCCGGACCGGCGGCGGAAAAATAAGCGCAAAGATGTTGCTGGCGGCTCGCACTGGCCGAAAAAAACGAGTAAGGTGGCCCCACTGTGCTGCTTGTGTCACCGAGAATCGAAATTGAAGTTAGATCTAGATCCAACTATCACCGCGACTCCCTCTACTCTTTGCACTCAGTCTCGTTCAGGGCTTTTCCTGAGCTGTCCTCAAACTTTGTACAAGGAGCAATTCCATGTCTAATCGCCAAACCGGTACCGTTAAGTGGTTCAACGATGAAAAAGGCTTCGGCTTCATCACCCCACAATCCGGTGAAGATCTGTTCGTGCACTTCCGCGCTATCCAGAGCGAAGGTTTCAAGAGCCTGAAAGAAGGCCAAACTGTTTCCTTCGTGGCTGCTAAAGGCCAGAAAGGCATGCAGGCTGAAGAAGTTCAGGTGGTTTAAATACCCCCTGCTCTGCTTGAGCTGAAAAACCTCGCCCTCGGGCGGGGTTTTTTTATGCCTGAAATTCGAGGCCGGCATGGTGTCCAACCCACGGACCGTAGCCCAGATAAGCCTTGGCGCAATCCGGGGCCGCAATGTCCCGGATTGCGCTGCGCTTATCAGGGCTACCAGGTACTGAGCGCACCCTACGGGCCCTGTGTTTTGCCGATCGCACCCACTCAGTCGTCCGAAACCCGAATGCTCGGCATGGCCGGCGCGGCGCCTTCCTGCAACTGGATGCGCGCGCCCACCAGGCGCGCCAGCTCCTGGTAGACCATGGATATCTGGCATTCCGGTTCGGCGATGACCGTGGGTGTGCCGCCGTCGGCCTGCTCGCGGATCATCATGGACAGCGGCATGGACGCCAGCAGCTCGACGCCGAACTGGGTCGCCAGCTTCTCGCCGCCGCCTTCGCCGAACAGGTGCTCGGCATGTCCGCAGTTCGAACAGATGTGCACGGCCATGTTCTCGACCACGCCCAACACCGGGATATTCACCTTGCGGAACATCTCCACGCCTTTCTTGGCATCCAGCAGCGCCAAGTCCTGGGGCGTGGTGACTATAACCGCGCCGGCCACCGGCACCTTCTGCGCCAGGGTCAGCTGGATATCGCCGGTGCCCGGCGGCATGTCGACCACCAGGTAGTCCAGGTCGCCCCAGGCGGTCTGGGTCACCAACTGGATCAGGGCGCCGGAGACCATGGGCCCGCGCCAGACCATGGGCGTGTTGTCGTCAGTGAGAAAGGCCATGGACATGACTTCCACGCCATGGGCTTCGATCGGCACGAACCATTTCTGGTCCTTGATCTTCGGCCGGGTGCCTTCGGCGATGCCGAACATGATGCCCTGGCTCGGGCCGTAGATATCCGCATCGAGGATGCCGACCTTGGCGCCTTCCCGGGCCAGGGCCAGGGCCAGGTTCGCCGCGGTGGTGGATTTGCCCACCCCGCCCTTGCCGGAGGCCACGGCGATCACGTTCTTCACGTTGGCCAGGGCCGGCACCTGGGCCTGCGCCTTGTGCGGCGCGATCACGCACTGGACGTCCACGGTCGCCGACTTCACGCCCTCGAGGTTTTCCAGGGCCATGGCCAGCAGCTGGGCCCAGCCGCTCTTGAACAGGCCGGCGGCATAGCCCAGTTCCAGGCGAACCCGCACGCGATCGCCGTCGATGGCGATCTCGCGCACGCAGCCGGCGCTGACCGGGTCCTGATTGAGGTGGGGATCGGTGTACTGGCGCAGGGCATTTTCCACCGCCGCGCGGGTAAGGGTGCTCATGGGGGACTCCGTAAAGACCGAGTAAAACAGACGGCCATGATAACAGCAGGAGCACGCTGCGAGCGCCAAGCCAAAGCCCTGAAAGCGACCCAGTTCGTCCCAATCCCCCCACCCATGGCCGGCCGAGCTTATGGCTTGCAGCTTGCCGCTGCTTTATAGTTGCCGACCTCCTTCGTATTCCCAGCGCAGCCGATCCCCATGTCCGAAGCCCGCAAGATCCTCGTCACCAGCGCCCTGCCCTATGCCAATGGTTCGATCCACCTGGGCCATATGCTGGAATACATCCAGACCGATATCTGGGTACGCTTCCAGAAGCACCGTGGCAACCAGTGCATCTATGTCTGCGCCGACGACGCCCACGGCTCGGCCATCATGCTGCGCGCGGAGAAGGAAGGGATCACCCCGGAACAGCTGATCGACAACGTCAAGGCCGAGCACAGTGCCGACTTCGCCAGCTTCCTGGTGGACTTCGACAACTTCCACTCGACCCATTCGGACGAGAACCGCGAGCTGTCGGCGGCCATCTACCTGAAGCTGCGCGATGCCGGGCATATCGACACCCGTTCGGTGACCCAGTACTTCGACCCGGAAAAAGGCATGTTCCTGGCCGACCGTTTTATCAAGGGCACCTGCCCCAAGTGCGCGGCGGAAGACCAGTACGGCGACAACTGCGAAAAATGCGGCGCCACCTACGCGCCCACCGACCTGAAGAACCCGCGCTCGGCCATCTCCGGCGCCGTGCCCGAGCTGCGCGACTCCAAGCACTTCTTCTTCAAATTGCCCGACTTCGAGGCGATGCTGAAAAGTTGGACCCGCGGCGGCGCCCTGCAGGACGCCGTGGCGAACAAGATCGCCGAATGGCTGGATGTCGGCCTGCAGCAGTGGGACATCAGCCGCGATGCGCCCTATTTCGGCTTCGAGATCCCCGACGAGCCGGGCAAGTATTTCTATGTCTGGCTGGATGCGCCCATCGGCTACATGGCCAGCTTCAAGAACCTCTGCGCACGCACGCCCGAACTGGACTTCGACGCCTTCTGGGCCAAGGACTCGAGCGCCGAGCTCTACCACTTCATCGGCAAGGACATCGTCAACTTCCACGCCTTGTTCTGGCCGGCGATGCTCGAGGGTGCGGGCTTTCGCAAGCCGACCGCGATCAACGTGCACGGCTACCTGACGGTCAACGGCCAGAAGATGTCCAAGTCCCGCGGCACCTTTATCAAGGCGCGCACCTACCTGGATCACCTGTCGCCGGAATACCTGCGCTACTACTACGCGGCCAAGCTCGGCCGTGGCGTGGACGACCTGGACCTGAACCTCGAGGATTTCGTGCAGAAGGTCAACTCCGACCTGGTGGGCAAGGTAGTGAACATCGCCAGCCGCTGCGCGGGGTTTATCCACAAGGGCAACGACGGCCGCCTGGTGGCCGGCAATGCCGCACCCGAGCTGACCGAGGCCTTCCTGGCCGCCGCGCCGAGCATCGCCGAGGCCTATGAGGCCCGCGATTTCGCCCGAGCCATGCGCGAGATCATGGGCCTGGCCGACCGCGCCAACGCCTGGATCGCCGACAAGGCGCCCTGGTCCCTGGCCAAGCAGGACGGCAAGCAGGACGAGGTCCAGGCCGTCTGCGCCCTGGGCATCAACCTGTTCCGCCAACTGGTGATCTTCCTCAAGCCGGTGCTGCCGCTGCTGGCCGCCGACGCCGAGGCCTTCCTGAATGTCGCCCCGCTGACCTGGGCCGATCACCAGCAACTACTGGCTGATCACTCCTTGAATGCCTTCACCCCGCTGATGACCCGCATCGACCCCAAGGCCGTGGCCGCCATGACCGAGGCCTCGAAGGAAGACCTGGCCGCCAGCGATGCCCCGGCCCAGCCGGCCGGCAATGGTGAGCTGGTCAAGGAGCCCCTGGCCGCCGAGATCGGCTTCGATGCCTTCGCCGCGGTGGACCTGCGCATCGCCCTGATCGAGAAGGCCGAGTTCGTCGAGGGCGCGGACAAGCTGCTGCGCCTGACCCTGGACATAGGCGACGCCAAGCGCAACGTGTTCAGCGGTATCAAGAGCGCTTACCCGGACCCGAGCCTGCTGGAAGGTCGCCTGACCCTCTATGTGGCCAACCTGGCCGCGCGCAAGATGAAGTTCGGCGTCTCCGAAGGCATGGTCCTGGCGGCCGGCCCCGGCGGCAACGAGATCTACCTGCTCAGCCCCGACGCCGGTGCCAAGCCGGGCCAGCGGGTCAAGTAAGCCCTCTCACGCCAAGTAACCCCTATCAGGCAAGGATGCACGCGATGCCCGTTATGCATGGAATGAAAGCCTGGACCGGCGGTGTGCTCTTGACCCTGGGCCTGCTCGCCGGTTGCTCGCCCAAAAACGAGGACGCGGCAGGCGGCGCCGTCAGCGGCGAAATGGCCAAGGCCGGGGCCTTTCTCGCCTACGAGCACCAGGTCGGCATTCGCCTGGAGCAGGCGCGGATCGCGCCGCGCCTGACCCTGCTGCGCGAGGCCTGCCGCGACGAGCGTTTCGGCCCCTGCGACTTGCTGGCCATCGAGCAGGGCGAGGGCGGTTATCGCAGCGCCAGCCTGACCCTGCGCATCGTGCCCGACGGGGTGGAGAAACTGCTGGTCCTGGCCACCGAGGGCGGCAGCCTGGAAAGCCGCCGAACCCATGCCGAGGACCTGGCCCAGGCCGTCAGTGATACCGACCAGCAACGGCAACGCCTGGAGCGCCAGCAGCAGACCCTGCTGGCATATCAGGAGCGCAAGGATCTGAGCGTCAGCGATATGCTGGCCCTGGCCAGGGAACTGGCCGAGGTGGAGGTGCAACTCGCCGCCAGCCAGCAGGACGCCGCCCAGCATAAGCGTCGCCTCGACACCAACCTGCTGACCCTGGACTTTTCCAGCGCGCCACCCGGCCGCCTGTCACGCCTCGGTCAGGCCTTCGACGACCTGGCCGACAACATCACCGAAGGTGCCGGACAAGCCCTGGAAATGCTCGGCTACGGCCTGCCCTTCGCCATTGTCCTGTTCCCCCTGGCCCTGCTGACACGCTGGCTGTGGCGCAAGACCACCGGCCGGCGCACCCCGTAAAAAACCCTAGGCTATACCGGTCCGGCGGCATCCCGGATAATAGGCGGCTACTTCATCGATTCGGCAGCCGCCTACGCGCATGACTGATTTTTTCCTCACGCTGATCGGTGCCGCACTGGCCAACAACCTGGTGCTGCTCTTGCCGCTCGGCATAGACCCCGCCCTGGGTGCCCCCGGGCCGCGCAGCCGGCTGCACGCCCTGGGCCTGTCGACGGCCAGCGTGCTGCTGCTGGCCACACCGCTGAGCCAGCTGCTCCACCAGCAGCTGTTGCTGCCGCTGCACCTCGAACACCTGCGCCTGCTGGGCTTTATGCTGCTCGGCGCCCTGCTGGTCATGCCGACCCTGGCACTGCTCGCCCGCTTGCGGCCCGGCCTGCCACTGGCCGGTCTGGAGCCGCTGATTGTGCTCAACGGTGCTTTACTCGGCCTGGCCCTGCTCGCCAGCGACGCCGGCTTCTTCCAGGCGCTGGCCCTGGGCCTGGGCGGCGGCCTGGGGTTCTGGCTGGTGCTGCTGCTGTTCGCCGACCTGCTCGAACGCATCGATCAGCGTGACCTTCCCGCCGCCTTCCGGGGCGCGCCCATCCTGCTGATCAGTGCCGGCCTGATGGGCCTGGCCTTTCTCGGCTTCGCCGGGCTGGACCGCCCATGAACCTGATTCCAGCCATCGATGCGCTGCTGCCCCAGACCCAATGCGGCAAATGCGGCCACCCCGGCTGCCGTCCCTACGCCGAGGGCCTGGCCGCCGGCGAGGCGATCAATAAATGCCCACCGGGCGGCGAGGAAACCCTGGCCGCCCTGGCCAGCCTGCTCGGCGTGCCGCCGCTGCCCCTGGACCGCGAACGGGGCCCGGCGCCGGCCCAGGTCGCCTATATCCGCGAGGCCGAATGCATCGGCTGCACCAAGTGCATCCAGGCCTGCCCGGTGGACGCGATTCTCGGCGCGGCCAAGTTGATGCATACGGTGCTGATCGACCAGTGCACCGGTTGCGACCTGTGCGTGGCGCCCTGCCCGGTGGACTGCATCGAGATGCACCCGCTGCCCGCCCAGGGCGCGGTGATCCCGGTGGTCGGCGGCCTGGCCGCGAGCCCAGCGGCAATAGCCGCCCGCAACGCCAAACGCGACCAGGCCCGCGAACGTTTCGAACGGCGCACGGCCCGCCTGCAACGGGAAGAGCAACAGAAGAGCGCCGAGCGCCTGGCCCGTCTCGCCCGCACGGCGGCGGTCGGCGGCAACAACCCGGATCCGGTGCAGGCGGCCATCGAGCGGGTCAGGGCGCAAAAAGCCGCCCAGGCGCTGGCCGAGCAAAGCGCGACAACGCCCCAGGCCAGCCCGCCGTCGAGCGACGAGGCGGCGCTGAAAAAAGCCAAGATAGACGCGGCCATGACCCGCGCGCAGCTGAACAAGTCCCTCAAGGCCTTCGGCTCGCCCCCCACCGAAGCCCAGCACCGGCAACTCGGCGAACTGTACGCGGCGCTGGAGCTGGCCGAACGCCGGCTGGCAGCACCGCAGGCCAGCCCGAGCCCGGCCGCGGTGCTTCCAGCCCTTGACGATGGCGCGCTGAAACGGGCCAAGATCCAGCTGGCCCTGCGCCGCAGCGAGCTGAAAAAGGCCCAGGTCGCCGAGGCGCCCCCCGCCCAACTGGCGGCGCTGCAGGAGGCGCTGCACCAGGCCGAACAGGCCCTGCACGCCGCCGAAGACACCTGTGGTCGCCCCGCGCCCGATCTGGTGCGCACCGACAAGCGCCCGATCGACCCGGACCTGCGCGCCTTGAAGACCGAACTGGCCTACGCCCGCGCAGAGTTGAGCAAGTTGCAACGTCGCCCCCACCCGGACAACCTCGCCCTGCAGAGCGCCCAGGCGCGCCTGGCGCGCGCACAAGCCCAACTGGCGCCCCATGGCCAGGGCTGAGTCGGGCCTCGACGCCGAGGCCCTGCGTCGCACGCAGCGCGCCATGGGCCTGGTGCTGCTCGCCACCCTGCCCGGCGTCCTGGCGCTGCTCTGGCTGCATGGCTGGGGCACGCTCTTCACCCTGCTGCTGGCCAATACCAGCGCCCTGGGCTGCGAAGCCCTGCTGCTCAGGCTGCGTCAGCGCCCGTCGGCCGCCGCCCTGGACGGCAGCGCCCTGGTCAGTGCCACGCTGCTCGCCCTCGCCCTGCCCCCCTATTCGCCCTGGTGGCTGACCCTGACCGCCATCGGCTTCGCCATCGCGTTCGGCAAGCAGCTGTTCGGCGGCCTGGGCAAGAACCCCTTCAATCCGGCCATGCTCGGCTACGCCCTGGCCCTGCTGGCATTTCCCCAGCAGATGACCCAGTGGCCGGCCAGCCCCGGCCCGGGTTTTCTGGACGGCCTGCAGCAGATCCTGGGGATGTCCAGCGCCCTGCCGGACGCCTGGACCCAGGCCACAGCCCTGGATGTGCTGCGCGTCGACAAGAGCCTGACCATGGACGAGCTGTTCGCCGGCCATCCGTCCTTCGGCCAGGTGGCGGGACGCGGCGCGGAGCTGGTCAACCTGGCCTTTCTCGCCGGAGGCCTGTTCCTGCTGCAGCGGCGTCTCTATGGCTGGCACGCGCCCCTCGGCATGCTCGCCGGCCTGTTCGTCATGAGCCTGCTGTTCTGGAACGGCAGCGGCTCCGACTCCCACGGATCGCCGCTGTTCCAGCTGCTGTCCGGCGCGACCATGCTCGGCGCCTTCTTTATCGTCACCGAACCGGTGTCCGGTGCCGACAGCCCCCGCGCTCGCCTGCTGTTCGGCCTGGGCGTGGGCGTGCTGACCTATGTCATCCGCGCCTGGGGCGGCTACCCGGACGGCCTGGCCTTCGCCGTGCTGCTGATGAACCTGCTGGTGCCGACCCTGGAGCGCATCGCCGTGCGCCGCGCCGGGGAGACGCCATGAACCCTCGGCAGATCGGCCTGCTGCTGCTCCTCGCCGGCCTGGCATTGGGGCTGATAAGCGCGCTCGAGTACGGGCTCGCCCCCCGGATCGCCAGTGAACGCCTGGCCGCCGACGAGCGCGCGCTGCTCGACCTGCTACCGGCCGACAGCTACGACAACAGGCCCCTGGCCCGCCCCATCACCCTGCCCGACAGTCCGCTGCCGGCCTGGCTCGCTACCCGCCAGGGCGCCCCCGTGGCCGTGCTGCTGCCGTCCACGGCCCAGGGCTACGAAGGCCCGATCCGGCTGCTGGTCGCGGTGGACCCGCAGGGTCGCCTGCTGGCGGTCAAGGTCCTGGAGCAACAGGAAACGCCGGGCATCGGCGACCGCATCGAAGCCGGCAAGAGTGCCTGGCTGAGCGGTTTTATCGGCAAGTCGCTGACCACGCCCCCGCCCCCGCAATGGCGCGTCAGGGCCGACCAGGGCGCGTTCGACCAGATTGCCGGCGCGACCATCACCTCGCGAGCCGTGGTGGCCGCCGTGCAGCAGGCACTGCAACTGTTCGACCGGCAGCGCGCCCTGTTGCTGCCCCCTCCCAGGGAGACGGTCCATGAATAGCCCACGCACCTTCGCCCTGCTGGGGCTGGTCCCCCTGCTCGGTGCCAGCGAACTGCTGGTAAAGGCCCTCGGCCTGGCGCTGGTGGCTTTGCCGCTGCTGGCCCTGTTCGCCCTGCTGGTCCTGCCGCTGCGCCGTCGCCTGGCGGGCGCGGCTTATGGGCTGGGCGTCCTGCTGCTCGCCGGCACCCTGCTCAGTTGCATCGACCTGCTGCTACAGGCCCAGGCCTTCGAACTGCACCGGGCACTCGGGATTTTCCTGCCCTTATTGGCCCTGCCCTGCCTGGCGCTGGCCCAACAGGAGCGCCCGCGGCCCTGGGATGGCCTGCACCAGGGCCTCGGCTTCGCCCTGGCGGCCCTGGTCCTGGGTGCGCTTCGCGAACTGCTCGGCCAGGCGAGCCTGTTCGCCCACGGCGACTGGCTGGGGCTCGGTGCCCTGTATTGGCAGCTGCCCGCCAGCGGCATCCCACTGTTCGCCCTGGCGCCCGGCGGCTTTATCCTGCTGGGACTATTGCTCGCCCTGCAACGCCACCTCGTCCACCTGAAAAGCCATCGCCCATGAATGCCGCCAAACGCCTGGAAATCTTCCGCCGCTTGCATGAAGACAACCCCGAACCCAAGACCGAACTGGCCTACTCGTCGCCGTTCGAGCTGCTGATCGCGGTGATCCTCTCGGCCCAGGCCACCGATGTCGGAGTCAACAAGGCCACGGCCAAGCTGTACCCGGTGGCCAATACGCCGGAGGCGATTTATGCCCTGGGCGTCGAGGGGCTGTCCGAGTACATCAAGACCATCGGCCTGTACAACAGCAAGGCGAAGAACGTGATCGAAACCTGCCGCCTGCTGATCGAGCGCCACGGCGGCCAGGTACCGGATAATCGCGAA
>DATDTH010000589.1:0-9568 GCA_035290985.1 Pseudomonas sp.
CGCCCGCCGTATGCTCGACGCACTCGGGCCGCCGCTGCGCCTGGGAAGCGTGGACATCGACTTCGTCACCCTGAGCATCGGCATCGCGCTCTTCCCCCTGCATGCCGCCGACGCGGGCAGCCTGATCAAGGCCGCCGATCACGCCATGTACCAGGCGAAGCTGGAGCGCAACAAGGCTTGTCTGTTCAGCCGGGCAACACTTCCCAGCGCCGAGCAAAATCAGTAAGGTCGGCGCGACCTCCATCTTTAGGGAAAGACCCCATGCCCGCCCCAGTGCTGTCCGGCCCGCAGTACCTGCGCGAAGGCCTGAAACTGGTGCTCAGCCCCGGCCTGCGCCTGTTCGTCCTGCTGCCCCTGACCCTCAATCTGCTGCTGTTCGGCGTACTGATCGGCTTCGCCCTGCGCCAGTTCGGCGTCTGGGTCGAGCTGTTCATGCCCAACCTGCCGAGTTGGCTGAGCTTTCTCGAATACCTGCTCTGGCCGCTGTTCGTCGTGCTGGTGCTGCTGATGGTGTTTTTCACCTTCACCCTGCTGGCCAATCTTATCGCCGCGCCCTTCAACGGCTTTCTTGCGGAAAAGGTCGAGGTGGTGGTGCGTGGCCAGGACCCTTTCCCGCCTTTTCACTGGAGCGAGCTCGTGGCCATGATGCCGCGCACCCTGAACCGCGAATTGCGCAAGCTCGGCTATTTCCTACCGAGGGCCATTGGCCTGTTGATCCTGTCGTTCATCCCGGTGGTCAATATCATCGCCGCCCCCCTGTGGTTGCTGTTCGGCGTCTGGATGATGGCAGTGCAATACATCGACTACCCCTGCGACAACAACAAAGTCAGCTGGCCGGACATGCTCGCCTGGCTGCGGGAGAAACGCTGGCAGTCCCTGGGCTTTGGCGGCATCACCTACCTGGCCCTGCTGGTGCCGGGCCTGAATATCCTGATGATGCCGGCGGCCGTGGCCGGCGCGACCCTGTTCTGGGTCCGCGAGAGCGGCGAACGGCCGCTGAGCACATGTGATGCTTGATAGTCGGATGCGGGTTTCGCCCGATCTAAGCACGGGTTTCGCGAAACGCTTTGCGTAGGTTGGGTTAGCGCAGCGTAACCCGACGTGGTTACCAGCCCAGATAAGCCTTGGCGCAATCCGGGGCAGCAGGTTTCCCCGAAGCGCTGCGATGCGCACGGCGTAGCGACGCCCGGCGCACCCTACGGGGCCCCGTTGCATCCTGACCTATAGATTTCGCCGAAGCGCTTGCGTCTGTCCTCCTACTCGCAGCGGCAGTCGCCATTCGGCTGGCATGGCGCCCCTAACGCCACGCCGCATTACGATAGCGGCCGCATTCTCGTTACACTGGCGCCCGCTTCCTGAAACTTGCTGACGAGACTGCGCGATGACCGCTGAAAAAATTGTAAACGGCTATACGATCAAACAGGCGCAGGATGGGGCCTGGTGGATTCGGACGGCACAGGGCGAGGAGATCGCCGGGCCTTTCACCACCCAGGAGCAAGCCTGCGAAGTGGCCGCCGTGCTGCAGGATCAGCCGCCACCGCCCTCCCGTCGCCGCTCCTCCTAAGCCACGCCCCGCCCCGGCCGGGGCGCCGCCGTCACAGTGCCGTAACCTCGCGGTCATCTTCACTACATGGCGGCGCCCGATACTGCCGCCATGACCCTGCACATTGCCCTGATCAGCGAGACCTTCCCGCCGGAAATCAACGGCGTGGCCAATACCCTCGGCCGCCTGCATGCCGGCCTGTGCGAGCGCGGCCATCGCGTGCAACTGGTGCGTCCGCGGCAAGCCGCCGATCTCGGCGTCGCAAGCGACGAGCAGTTGCTGCTGACCCGAGGCTGGCCGCTGCCCGGCTACCCCGGGTTGCAATGGGGCCAGTCGGCGCTGCACCGTTTGCTGCGACGCTGGAAACGGCTGCGCCCGGACGTGCTCTATATCGCCACCGAAGGCCCCCTCGGCCTGTCCGCCCTGCGGGCCGCCCGGCGCCTGGGAATACCGGTGGTCAGCGGCTTTCATACCAACTTCCAGCACTACAGCGGGCATTACGGCCTGGGCCTGCTGAGCCGCGTGCTGACCCACTACCTGCGCTGGTTCCATAACCGCTCGCAGCTGACCCTGGTGCCCAGTGCCAGCCAGCACCTGGAACTGGCGCGACGCGGTTTCGAGCGCCTGGAACTGCTGACCCGCGGGGTCGACAGCCAACTGTTTCACCCGGGCAAGCGCTCGGCCGCGTTGCGGGCCTCCTGGGGACTGGCCGGGGATGACCTGGCGGTGCTGCATGTCGGCCGCCTGGCGCCGGAGAAGAACCTGGGCCTGCTCGCTCGCAGTTTCCGTGCGCTGCAGGCGGCCCATCCCCAGCGCCGCCTGAGGCTGATTCTGGTCGGCGACGGCCCGCAGCGGGCGGCCTTGCAACGGGAACTGGCGGACGCCTGCTTCTGCGGCCTGCAACGCGGCGAAAGCCTGGCTGCCCATTACGCCTCGGGCGATCTGTTCCTGTTTCCGAGCCTCTCGGAAACCTTCGGCAATGTGGTGCTGGAAGCCCTCGCATCCGGGCTGGGGGTGGTGGCTTACGACCAGGCCGCCGCGGCCCAGCATATCCGCCACGGTCACAACGGCGTCTTGGCGATGCCCGGCGACGAAGATGCCTTCGCCCATGCGGCCTGCTGGCTGCTGGACGACCCGGAGACCCTGCGCCGGGTCCGCCTGAACGCTCGCCAGCACGCCGGCCGCCAGAGCTGGGCCGGCATCATCCAACGTTTCGAACAGCAACTGCTGGGCGCGCACCAAGGCCCTCACTAGTCAGCGAATGGAGCAGACGCCTTGCCGCGTCGGCCCCAGCTAGGCGGTCCGCCCCTCGTCGCGCAAGCGCCCCGTATCAGAAGTTGAACCCCAGGCCCAGGCTGTAGAAGAACACCCCGTCATCGTATCGATCCTGTGCGTCGCTGCCGCTCTCGAACAGAAACTGGTACTCCACCATCGCGGTAATGAAGGTCTTGTCCTGGACCCAGTACTTGATACCCACTTCCGGCCCCCCCGTGAAGGTCTCGTCAACTTGTTCACCATAGATGCCGCCCAGGCTCAGACCGATGAAGGGACGGGTGCGAGCGCTGCCGAAATGGTAGTCATAGAAGAGCCGCGTCGATCCGTCGAACTGCGTGCTTTCGTCTTCCTCGTCGCGCACATTGACCGTCTGCCGAATGCCCCACAGGGATGCGTCGCTCAGGTAGCGCCCCCAGCTTCCCTGCGCGGAGAACAGGGTTTGGTCGAAGTCCTTGTCGCTGCTGCCTGCACCGCTGAGAGTAATGTCCTGATCGCCGCTTTCCGGTGCGGCAAGCGCAACGGCAGGGCAGAGGAGGATGATCAGCAAGGCGTATTTGATGAATCGTTCCATGATTGCATGCCTCGTGTTTGGGTTAGAAAACGCAGACGGACAGCGACAGCACTGCGTTTTCTAACCGACCCACTGGGCACGGGGCTGTTCAGATTCTTTGTCGAGCCGGATCAGGGGGTTTCGCCAGGCGAAAAAAAGCCCCTATGCAAGGGGCTCGAGGAGTGGCGCGCTAACGCGCCAACGAGGAAGCGTGGCGTCAGACCAGGCTGGTCAGCGCATCGCGGCTAAAGGGCAGAATGTCCTCTTGGCGGCCATCACGCACCTTGATCGCCCAGTCTGGATCGACCAGCAGCGCACGGCCGACCGCGACCAGGTCGAACTCCTGGTTGTTCAGGCGGGTCAGCAAGGCCCCCAGATCGGCCGGCTGGGCAACCTTGTCGGTGTTGACCATGAATTGCAGGAACTCACCGTCCAGGCCGACGCTGCCCACTGTGATGGTCGGCTTGCCGGTCAACTGACGGGTCCAGCCAGCCAGGTTGAGGTCAGAGCCCTCGAATTCCGGCTCCCAGAAACGCCGGGTGGAGCAGTGGAAAATATCCACGCCGGCCTCGGACAGCGGCTTGAGGAAGTCGCCCAGGGCTTCCGGAGTCAGCACCAGACGGGCGCTGTAGTCCTGCTGTTTCCACTGGGAGAAGCGGAAGATGATCGGGAAGTCCGGGCCCACGGCGGCGCGCACGGCCTGGATCAGCTCGATGGCGAAACGCGAGCGGTTGGCCCGGCTGCCGCCGTAGCCGTCGGTGCGCTGGTTGCTGCCTTCCCAGAAGAACTGGTCGACCAGATAGCCATGGGCACCGTGGATTTCCACGCCGTCCATGCCGATGGCCTGGGCGTCGCGGGCGGCCTGGGCGAAGGCGGCGATCACCTCGTCGATGTCCTGCTGGCTCATGCCATGCACGACCACACTACCGTCCTTGATCTTCTCGCTGGGGCCATAACCCGGCACGCTGGCGTCGGGTTCGGTGCCCAGTTTGCGCACATTACCCACGTGCCACAGTTGCGGCACTATCTTGCCGCCCGCGCCGTGTACCGCCTCGACCACCTTCTTCCAGCCCGCCAGGGCGTCTTCGCCATAGAAACGCGGTACGTTCGGGTAGCCGTTGGCCGCCCGGTGGCCGACCGTGGTGCCTTCGGTGATGATCAGGCCGACACCGCCCGCGGCACGGCGACGGTAATACTCGATCACCTTCGAATTCGGCACGCCGCCCGGGGAGAAGGAGCGGGTCATGGGCGCCATCACCACGCGGGTCGGCAGCTCCAGGGCACCGAGACGGAAGGGTTCGAACAGGGCTTTAACGGGGGCGATCATGCAGCACTCCTCAGGGGTCGACAGTGGGCAGGCGACCGGTCGTCTCGCTGCCGGATAAATTTAAAAACGCGAATCAGCGCGGCGTCAGCAGACGCTCGAGCTGGGTCAGGAACACGTTCAGGGGCGCCGCACTTGCGCCGACTTTCATGCGCAGCAATGCACCTTCCCAGGCGTTGCCGATAAATTCGGCCAAGGCCGCGCAGTCGGTTTCAGCGTCCAGCTCGTCGGCGTCCCGGGCGGTGGCCAGGCACTCGGCGAGAATCGCCACCGAGCGTTGCAGGATGCTTTCCACCTGGTTGCCGATGGGCTGGCAGAGTTCAGTCATCTCGAAGCTCAGGCTGCCGAGGAAACAGTGGTATTCGGGCGTTTCCTGACGGGCGAAATGCGCCACCAGCTCGCCGTAATAACCGAGGATGCGCGCCCGCGGGCTCGACCCGGCATCGCCTAGGGCCTGGGCATAACGAATCAGCCGCGGCCCGTAGAGGTGCTCCAGGGCCTGCAGGGCGAACTCTTCCTTGCTGGCGAAGTAGTGGTAGAAGGAGCCCTTGGGAATACCGGCGGCCTGGACGATTTCCTGCACGCCGGTACCGTGATAACCACGTCGGGCCATCACCTGGGCACCCTTGGCCAGAATCAGGTCACGCTTGTCGAGTCGAATGCTTGAGTTCATGGCGCCAGCATATGACCGGTCGTCTCGCCTCGCCCAGCACTATTGATGACGGTGATTAAGCTCCCAAAGCGCCAGCGGTTCGCCTCCCTCTTTTCGCAGGAGAGACCGCGCGTATCGAGAGCTCGGTATGCCAGCGATGTTTCTGCGGTGCGCTGAGCGCACCCTACAGGACCGCGCTCTGCCCGAGCCTCCAGGCACCATGCTTTGCGTAGGCTGCGCCGTATGCACCAGGAGGTCGCCATGGCGCAGATGCTTCTGCAATGTGCCGCGCCCTACAGGTACCAGGCCTGGTCAGCCCAGGGCTTTCTCTATGGCCAGCACCAGCGCCGGGTCATCGGGGGTGGTACGCGGGCTGAAGCGCGCCAGCACCCGACCATCCTGGCCGACCAGGAACTTCTCGAAGTTCCAGGTGATATCCCCCGGGAATTCCGCGCCCTCGCCCGCCAGCAAACGGTACAGCGGGTGCCGCTCATGGCCGTTGACCTCCAGCTTGTCACTCAACGGAAAGCTGACGCCGTAGGTGCTGCTGCAAAAGGCCTGGATCTCGGCTTCGCTGCCCGGCTCCTGCCCGGCGAACTGGTTGCAGGGCAACCCGAGCACGCTGAAGCCACGGTCACGGTAGGCCTGGTGCAGGGCTTCCAGGCCGGCGTACTGCGGGGTCAGGCCACACTTGGAAGCCACGTTGACCACCAGCACCACCTGGCCCTTGAAAGGCGCAAGAGGCAGTTCCTTACCATCCAGCGCGCGTAGATTGAGGTCGTGAAAGGCACTCATGACAAACTCCTTGTTCGTAGAGAGTACACAAAGGGGAGCGTACGCAAAGGGCAAAAAAGGCGCCCTGGGGCGCCTTCTTAGCGTGTAAAGCTTAATTTAGCAGCCCGCAGGCTGGCTAGCTGAATCAGTGGTGATGACCACCTTCGCCGTGTACGTGGCCATGGGCGATTTCTTCCTGGCTGGCGTCACGGATGTCGACGATCTTGACTTGGAAGGTCAAGCGCTGGCCGGCCAGAGGGTGGTTGCCGTCGACGGTCACATCGTCGCCATCCAGGTCGCGGATGGTGACGATCTGCATGCTGCCGTCCGGGCCGGAGGCATGGAACTGCATGCCGACTTCCAGCTCATCAACGCCTTCGAACATGGAGCGGCTCAGGGTGCTCACCAGTTCGGCGCTGTATTCGCCATAGGCCTCTTCGGGCTCCACGGTCACGTTCAGCTCGTCGCCGACTTTCTTGCCATCGAGGGCCTTTTCCAGGCCAGCGATGATATTGCCTGCACCTTGCAGGTAGACCAGCGGCGCGCCGCCAGCGGAGCTGTCGATCACCTCACCGGCATCGTTGGTCAGGGTATAGTCGATGGAGACGGCCTTGTTGGCGGCGATCAGCATGGGGCGAGACCTTTTGCATAAGAATGAAGAACGGGCAAGTTTAACCAAGGCTTCGCCTGAAAGCGAACCAAGCGCGGACGGACGGCCCGGGGCGGCACGTTTGCTTGATTTTCATCAGGACGACATGGGCCATTGGGTGGCAGTCTTGTCCTGCGGACACACCCAGCACCTGCGTCACCAGCCGCCCTGGCAATCCCAGGCCTGGGTAGTGGATCCGAACCAGCGCCAGCGCCGGATCGGCCAACCCTTTACCTGCGGTTGGTGCGCGCAAGAAGCGGTCGCGCGCCTATCCGCCGAACCGCCGCAGACCGACAGTCTCGAATAAGGAATTCCGATGCCCGCACGCAATATTCTGGTGATCAACTGCGGCAGTTCGTCGATCAAGTTCGCCCTGGTCAACGAAGCCCACTCGCAATTCGCCCTCAGCGGCCTGGCCGAACGCCTGGGCAGCCACGAGGCCGTGCTGCACTGGCAACGGGGCGGGGAAAAGGACAGCCTGATGATCCCCAATGGCGATCACCGCGCCGCCCTCGCCCAGTTGCTGCCCCTGGTGCAGAGCGCCGCGGGGGGCAAACTGCATGGCATCGGCCACCGGGTGGTGCATGGCGGCGAGCACTTCACCGCCGCCAGCCGGCTCGATGGGCCGACCCTGGAGGCCATCCGCCGCACCGCGCCACTGGCGCCACTGCACAACCCGGCCAATCTGCTCGGCATCGAGGCGGCCATCAAGCTCTTCCCCAACCTGACCCAGGTCGCGGTGTTCGACACCGCCTTTCACCAGAGCCTGCCCGAGCACGCCTACCGCTACGCGGTGCCGGAGATGCTCTACCGCGAGCACGGCGTGCGCAGGTACGGCTTTCACGGCACCAGCCACCGCTATGTCAGCCACCGCGCCGCGGAACTCGCCGGCTTGTCCAGTGGCGACAGCAGCTGGCTGTCGGCGCACCTGGGCAACGGCTGCTCGACCTGCGCCATAGTCAATGGCCAGAGCCGCGACACCAGCATGGGCCTGACCCCGCTGGAGGGCCTGGTCATGGGCACCCGCAGCGGCGACGTCGACCCCAACCTGTACGGTCACCTGGCCCGGGCCCTGGGCTGGAGCCTGGAGCAGGTCGAGCACATGCTCAACCACGACAGCGGCCTGAAGGGCCTGTCCGGCCTGTCCAACGATATGCGCCGCCTGGAACAGGCCCGCGAGCAGGGCCATGCAGGCGCCACCCTGGCCATCGAGGTGTTCTGCTACCGCCTGGCCAAGTCCCTGGCCGCCATGAGTTGCGCCCTGCCGCAGCTGGACGGGCTGATATTCACCGGCGGCATCGGCGAAAATTCCCCCCTGGTGCGCAGCAAGACCGTGGCCCATTTGCGTTTGCTGAACCTGAGCCTGGACAAGGAGGCCAACGCCCGCTGCATCGGTGGCGTCGCCGGCCCGATTCAGGCCTATGGACATCCGCGGGTGCTGGTCGTCCCCACCAACGAAGAACGGCAAATCGCCCTGGACACCCTGGCGCTGTTGGCCTGAACTGATGCTGCCCGCCGCTTCTAACGGCCTGCTGGCCCAGCGATTCGCTCCCTAAGGAAACCCCATGCATACCTTTTTCATCGCCCCGACCGGTTTTGGCGTCGGCCTCACCTCCATCAGCCTGGGCCTGGTGGGCGCCCTGGAACGGGCCGGGCTGAAAGTCGGCTTCTTCAAGCCCATCGCCCAGCCCCACACCGGCGATGAAGGCCCGGAGCGCTCCAGCGAACTGATCGCCCGCACCCATGGCCTGCACTCGCCCAAGCCCCTGGCCCTGGCCCATGTCGAGCGTATGCTCGGCGATGGTCAGCTGGACGACCTGCTGGAGGAGATCATCGACCTCTACCAGCAGGCCGCCGTCGGCAAGGACGTGGTGATAGTCGAGGGCATGGTGCCGACCCGCCAGGCCAGCTATGCGGCGCGGATCAACTTCCACCTGGCCAAGAGCCTGGACGCCGAGGTCATCCTGGTCTCGGCGCCGGATCACGAGAGCCTGAGCGAACTGTCCGACCGCATCGATATCCAGGCGCAGCTGTTCGGAGGCCCCCACGATCCGAAGGTGCTGGGCGTAATCATCAACAAGGTACGCAGCGAAGACGGCCTCGAGGCCTTCAAGACCCGCCTCAAGGAACTCTCGCCGCTGCTCAAGACCGACGACTTTCGCCTGCTCGGCTGCATCCCCTGGCTGGAAGAACTGAACGCGCCCCGCACCCGCGACGTCGCCGACCTGCTGGGCGCCCGGGTGCTCAATGCCGGCGATTACGAACAACGGCGCATGCTCAAGATCGTGCTCTGCGCCCGCGCCGTGGCCAATACCGTGCAACTGCTCAAGCCCGGCGTGCTGGTGGTCACCCCCGGAGACCGCGACGACATCATCCTCGCCGCCAGCCTCGCCGCCATGAACGGCATGCCCCTGGCCGGGCTGCTGCTGTGCAGCGATTTCGCCCCGGACCCGCGGATCATGGAGCTGTGCCGCGGCGCTCTGCAGAGCGGCCTGCCGGTGATGACGGTGAGCACCGGTTCCTACGACACCGCGACCAACCTCAATCGCCTGAACAAGGAGATCCCGGTGGACGACCGCGAGCGGGCGGAGAAGGTCACCGACTACGTCGCCAGCCACCTGGACTACCCCTGGCTGCAGCAGCGCTGCGGCACGGTGCGCGAATTGCGCATGTCGCCCCCGGCCTTCCGCTACCAATTGGTGCAGCGGGCCCAGGCGGCGAACAAGCGCATCGTCCTGCACGAGGGCAGCGAGCCGCGCACCGTGCAGGCCGCCGCCATTTGCCAGGCCCGCGGCATCGCT
>DATDTH010000590.1:0-2054 GCA_035290985.1 Pseudomonas sp.
GCCTGGCACCGCCGCAGCGAACGCTTCGGCGGCGGCCGTTCCACCGGCCTCAAGGCCCTGGATCTGGATGACCTGGCCGCGCCCCTGTGCGTGGAAAAACCCAGCGATTTCACCTGGAACCAGCTGCTCGGCTTCGATGCCTGCGTGCAGTGCGGCAAGTGCGAAGCGGCCTGTCCGGCCTTCGCCGCCGGCCAGCCGCTGAACCCGAAGAAGCTGATCCAGGACATGGTGGTCGGCCTGGCCGGCGGCAGCGACAAGGGCTATTTCGGCAGCCCGTATCCAGTAAAAGAAGGGGGTGGCATCCCGGTCGGCGAACGTTATGGCGATCCCCATCAGCCCATCGTCTTCCTGGAAGGCAAGGGCCTGCTGGAGGCCGACACCCTGTGGTCATGCACCACCTGCCGGGCCTGCGTCGAGGAGTGCCCGATGATGATCGAGCACGTCGACGCCATAGTCGACATGCGCCGCCACCTGACCCTGGAAAAGGGCGCGACGCCGAACAAGGGCGCCGAGGTATTGGACAATCTGATCGCCACCGACAACCCCGGCGGCTTTGCCCCGGGCGGGCGGATGAACTGGGCGGCGGATCTCAATCTGCCGCTGATGGCCGAGCGCAAAGCAGTGGACGTGCTGTTCTGGGTCGGCGATGGCGCCTTCGACATGCGCAACCAGCGGACCCTGCGCGCCTTCGTCAAGGTGTTGAACGCGGCCGGCGTCGACTTCGCCGTGCTCGGCCTGGAGGAGCGCGACAGTGGCGATCTGGCCCGGCGTCTGGGCGACGAGGCGACCTTCCAGCGGCTGGCCAAGCGCAATATCGCCACCCTGGCCCAGTATCGCTTCAAACGCATCGTCAGCTGCGACCCCCACAGTTTCCATGTGCTAAAGAACGAATACGGCGCCCTGGGCGGTGACTATCAGGTGCTGCACCACAGCACCTTTATCGCCGAGCTGATCGCCGGGCAGAAGCTCGACCTGGGCCGGCACCCGCTCGCCCTGCAGCCGGACGCGGCCATCACCTACCACGACCCCTGCTACCTGGGCCGTTACAACGGTGAATATGAGGCGCCGCGGACCGTGCTGCGGGCCCTGGGCCTGGAAATCAAGGAAATGGAACGCTCGGGCTTCCGTTCGCGCTGCTGCGGCGGCGGCGGCGGGGCGCCCATCACCGATATCCCCGGTAAACAGCGGATTCCCGATATGCGCATGAACGATATCAAGGAGACCGGTGCCGCCTTGGTGGCCGTGGGCTGCCCGCAATGCACCGCGATGCTCGAAGGCGTGGTCGAACCCCGGCCGCCGATCAAGGACATCGCCGAGCTGGTGGCCGAGGCCTTGCTCGAAGCGCCCGTGGCGAAAACGGCCTCGCGTCAGGGAGTATCCGCATGAGCGACCTGATTCGCCGTGACCCGCGAGCCGAGTGGATCGCGCGCAACCGCCTGCACCCGCTGCATGGGGCCTCGCAGGCCGCCCAGAGCAGCTGGATGGGCCCCAACGGCATCCTGCGCAAGAACCCCCATGGGGTCGGTTTTATCGGCCCCAACGGGATCAAGCGCATCGACCGCAGCGGCGCCACGGATGGTGCCCTGGGGCGCGATGCGGGGAAACGCCAGGCCCCGGTCGCGGTGCAATTGCCGCTGTTCGTGGTGGCCGAACCGGCCTTCCACATAGTGGTGGTGCCCGACCTGGTTGGCGGCCGCCTGAGCAGCCACGACCGCGACCTGCTCGGCCTGGCCCGCAGCCTGGCGGGCGAGAGTGGCGCCGTGCTGGCCGTGGTGTTCGGCGAACACAAGGAAAGCGCCTTCGACCTCAACGGTGTCGACCGTCTGCTGCAGCTGAGCGGCGATGAATACGCGGGTTACGCGCCGGAGCAGCAGGTGCAGGCCCTGGGGGCGATCGATCGGCAGTTCACGCCGCGCCACTGGTTGCTGCCGGACAGCCGCAGCGGTGGTGGCGAACTGGGCCGGCGCCTGGCCGCGGTACTGGGCGAACGCCCGGCCACCCGGGTCTGGCAGGTCAAGGACGGGCAGTGCATCGGCCGTGCCGGTGCCGGCCGG
>DATDTH010000591.1:0-2238 GCA_035290985.1 Pseudomonas sp.
TCGGCGAAGGTCTTGAAGGGCTCGGGGCTGTCGGTGTTCGGAATCGCGACACCGCCGCCGATGAGCAGGCTGCAGCGCATCACGGCCGCATGGGCCAAGCCCGCCCGTCGCAGGAGATCGCACGCATAGGCATCATCGCCCAGCGACTCGAAAAACGGCGCCCAGGTCTGGTAGGCCAGCACGACCTGCTCGGTGCCCTCAAGCCAGGAGGCCGGCGGCCGATCCGCACGGCTGCTTTCGAATGCGTCGGTGTAGTCGTAGCCCCGGTGATCCGGCAGCGAGAAGAGCATCTCCATGCGCTCGATCTGCTCTTTGGCCCAGACGGCCAGAGCCCGCCGGTCATCGCCCATGGCGCCATCCTCAAGATGGGCCTCCGGGCCGACCAGCAGCGCATTGGTGTACACGTCAAGCGCGCGGACCTCGTCTTCCTCGCCACGGCGTCCCTCATGGCGGCCGAGCCACTGCCGGACACCGCGCTTCTCGATCTCCAGCGCCTCGCGCATGGCATCCGCCGGCAGCAACTGCACCGCCAGCCGCAGAGCGGCGTAGTAGGCCCAGTTGTTCTCCGTGGACATGCGGTACGTCCAGGGTGCGCGGATGCCCATCACGACCCCGCCATGAAAATGGTCCACGTGCCGGCGGATCCAGTCCAGGATGGTCGCCGCCTTGTGCAGATAGATGAGCTGGCCGCTGGACTGCATGTAGCGCATCAGCGCGATCGCCACCCACGACATGGGGCCGACCTGCAGGGCCTGCTCGAGCGCCGGCAGGCGGCGTCCCACCAGATAGGCGGTGTTGTAGTCCCCGGTGGCGACGGAGGGCAGCGGCATGGAACGGAAGAATTCGGCGAGCTGTCCGGCTTCTTCGAGGGAGCGGTGATGGCTGAAGACGAGGGTGGCAAGCGCGAGGTCGTAGGTGAAGCCGATTCCGTGGAGCTGCGGGTCGGCGCTTCCCGGAAAACTTTCCAGCAGTCCGGTCCCGGGATGCTGGAGCGTATGGAGGTACCGGTACAGAATGTTTGCCACGCCACCCCTCCCTGACCTGCCTGGCAGGCTTAGAGCGCCCTTCAACACTCAGAGATTGCGGATTTCGGATTGCCCGCCCCGGTGCCAGCGAAGGTCGGGCCGGGGACGATTTCGGATTCGTTTGCTCGGCAATCCGCAATTCGCAATCCACAATACCAAGCGGTTTTGAAAGAGCTCTGTGCTTCAAGCCTACCTGACGGAAAGGGCCCTTGTGAAGGTAGCGCTGACTTTTTTCCTGGTAGCGCTTACTTGTTCCTGCGGGCGGGGTCGGGCGGTTCCTGAAGCGGCAGGTCTACGGCAGGGATCGTGGACCGAAATGCAGTGCACCGTGACTTAGCGATAATTCTCCATTTGGAGCGGAACGCCGAAATCGCGTTCCCGGACGGCGCGCATGACGGCTTGCAGGTCGTCGAGCTGGCGGCCCGCGACCCGGACCGAATCGGCGTCGATCCGCGGTTGGACCTTGAGGCCCAATTGCTTGATGGCGGCGACGATCGCCTTCGCCTGTTCGCTGGAGAGGCCCTGCTGGAGGTCGGCCTGACGCTTCATCCCGCCGCTGGGCAGCATCTCGGGTTCTTTCCAAGCCAGCGACCTGAGGGATACGCCGCGCTTGGCCAGCTTGCTTTCCAGCACCTGGATGACGCTGGCCAATTGCGCCTGGTGGTCCCCCGCCACCTTGAGCAGTTTGCCCGGCTCATCGTACTCGAGACTGGCGCTGGTGCCGCGGAAATCAAACCGCGTGCCGAGTTCCTTTTGGGCCTGCTGGACAGCGTTGCGCAGTTCCTGCAGATTGACCTTGGACACGATGTCGAAGGTGTGATCCTGCGGCATGCACGACGCTCACCGCCGCCTGCCCAGCAACCGCGGCAGGGTGTAGGCCCCGCCTCCCAGCATCACCAGCGCACCGGAGATGGACCAGTACAGGTACGCGAGCTCTTTCGTCGAAAACGGGTCGTTCGCGTGGGCCCGGAAGAGCGCGACGGACATCGTGATGAACATGAAGCTCGCGGCGAAGCGCGTGCCGATCCCTGCGGCCAGACACAGCCCTCCGGCGAACTCGGAGAGCGCGGCCGCCCATGCGAACACCGATGGCAGGGGGAATCCCAGCGCCGCAACACCCTGCGTCATCTGCTCCATCCCCCCGCCGAACACTTTCGCGAATCCGTGCGTCGCCATGCCCAGGCCCGCCAGGATTCTCAACCACGCCAGCCCC
>DATDTH010000592.1:0-2986 GCA_035290985.1 Pseudomonas sp.
TCGTGGCCTCCTATATGCCGGCCGCCGTGCAGGTGGCCTACCAGAGCGACGGCGAGCGCTTCTTCAACGAGATCATGGACGGCTACGCCCGCGAGGATGTGCAGCAACCGGCGCCAGCGCTGGTCTCCCTGGATGGGTTGCTCGAGGACGCCAAGCGCCGCTGGGGCGATGATCAGGTCGGCTGGGTGAGCATTCATCATCCGGCCGATGCGGCCGCCGTGGTCGACCTGCGTCACTACAGCCGCAGCCGGATTGCCGATTTTCAGTGGATCCTCTCCTACGACGCGGGCACCGGCGAACTGCAGCACGAGCAGAAACCCTACGGCGCCGGTTACCAGACCTATGCCTGGATGACCGGGGTGCATATGGCGCAGTTCGGCAGCAGCCTGGTGCGCGGGCTCTATCTGCTGCTCGGTCTGGCCGGCTGCGCCATGCTGATCGGCGGGGTGCAGGTCTGGCTGCGTAAACGCGAGGCGCGCGGTGGCGCGGGTATAGGCCTGGTACGGGCCTTGAACGGCGCGGTGATCGGCGGCCTGCCCGTGGCCAGTTTGGCGCTGCTGTATGCCAACCGGCTGCTGCCCAGTGGCCTGGCCGAGCGCGCCGCCGCCGAGGCCTACGCCTTTGTCGGCGCCTGGTTGCTGGTGGCGCTCTGGGCCAGCTGTCGGCGTAACAGCGGGCGGGTCGGCCGCGATCTGCTGCGCCTGGTCGCCGTGCTGGCGCTGGGCCTGCCATTGGTCAACGCCCTGGTCACGCCACAAGGCAGCCTGCTGACCAGCCTGGGGCGGGCGGACTGGGCGTTGGCCGGCATCGACCTGACGCTGTTGGGCGTGGGTGGGCTCTGTGCCGTGCTCGGCTATAGACGCCGGCAACCGCTGGCAGCCCCTCAGCGCCGCCCGCGCCTGGCCGAGGAGGGCGTCTGATGCTCTGGATCAGTTTTGTATTTGCCTATATGGCCATGCTCGCCTTCTGCGAGGTCATGCCGCGCCATGCCCGGGTCCTGCTGCGCAGCGAGCCGACCGAGCGGCGCCGGCTGGTCGGCCGCCTGCTCGGGGGGCTGTTGCTGGCCGTCGCGCTCTGGCAATGCATCAACCTGCTGGGCACGGAAATCGGCATCGTGATCTGGTTCTGCCTGCTGATGCTCGCCGGCCTGTCGCTGGTGGCGCTGCTGGCCTGGCGCCCGCGCTGGGTGCGGGCGGCGTCGACGCTGATGCTGGCCGCCGGTCTGGTGCTGGTGAACCTGGCGTAAACGCAGCGGGGAACGGCGTGCGGCGCCGGCCATGGGCCGCGCGGGGCGATCCAGGGCGTTGGCTCATGCTAAGGTTCGATCCTTAGTTCGCTGACCGCTACCCAAGGAGATCGCAGATGCCCGGCCTGTTACCCCATGTCGACCCCGAGGGGTTGCTCGAGTATTCCGTGGTTTACACCGACCGCGCGCTCAACCATATGTCGCGCAGCTTCCAGGGCGTGATGCAGGACATCTCCGGCGTGCTCAAGGAGGTTTACCAGGCGCGCTCGGCCATAGTGGTGCCCGGCAGTGGCACCTTCGGCATGGAAGCGGTGGCCCGCCAGTTCGCCACCGGCAAGAATTGCCTGGTGATCCGCAACGGCTGGTTCAGTTTCCGCTGGAGCCAGATCCTGGACATGGGCCAGATTCCCGCCCAGACCCAGGTGCTGAAGGCCCGTCCGGTGGACGCCGGGCCCCAGGCGGCCTTCGCCCCGGCGCCGATCGAGGAGGTGGTGGCGGCAATCGCCGCGCACAAACCCGACCTGGTATTCGCTCCGCACGTCGAGACGGCGTCCGGAATGATTCTGCCGGATGACTACCTGCGCGCCGTGGCCGATGCGGTGCACGCCGTCGGTGGCCTGTTCGTGCTGGACTGCATCGCTTCCGGCACCCTTTGGGTGGACATGCGCGCCACCGGCGTCGACGTGCTCATCAGTGCCCCGCAGAAGGGCTGGAGCGCCTCGCCCTGTTGTGCCCTGGTGATGCTCGGCGAGCGCGCCCGGGAAGTGATCGAGACCACCCAGAGCAGCAGCTTCGCCTGCGACCTGCGCAAGTGGCTGCAGATCATGGAAACCTACGAGGGCGGCGCGCACGCCTACCATGCCACCCTGCCCACCGACGGCCTGGCCCGGTTGCGGGATGTGATGCTGGAGACCCGGGCCTACGGTTTCGCCAAGGTGCGGGCCGAGCAACAGGCCCTGGGCGACCGGGTGCGTGCCCTGCTGGTGAGCAAGGGTTTCAAGAGCGTGGCGGCCGAGGGCTTCCAGGCCCCCGGGGTGGTGGTGAGCTACACCAACGATGCCGAGATCCAGTCCGGTCGGGCCTTCCTCGGCCTGGGCCTGCAGACCGCCGCCGGTGTGCCCCTGCAATGCGACGAGCCGGCCGACTTCAAGAGCTTTCGCATCGGCCTGTTCGGCCTGGACAAGCTGCACGCCATCGAGCGCACGGTCGCCAGCCTGGAGCAGGCCCTGAATCAGGTTTAAAGGGGGGCGAAAAAAATACAGAACCCGTAGGGTGCGCTCAGCGCACCGCCAAAACATCGCCGCCACACCGCGCTGGGCCCTGGATCTCCGCCGGGGGCGGCCCCGTCTAACTCTCGTCATACCCGCGAAGGCGGGTATCCAGATGCGCCCGCTCGCCAGCCGAAGTGGATCCGGGCTCTGCCCGGCGGGTGCGGCATGGGTTGCCAGATCGGTTTTTTGCGCGGCTATCCCGCCCTCGCCAATAGCCCTCTGGCGGCCCCTTCTTCAGCCCATGCGGCATTCCGCCGCTGGACTTGGCCTTTTTCCTGCAACGCTTAAGCCTCATTCTCTGCCTGCACCCTCGGGGCAGGGGTAATGGCTATCAAGCGGATTTCGGGGAAAAACGAGCATGAAATGGGTGGATGACTGCCGCAAGCAGATGCACAAGGGGGCGGACTCGATTGGCAACCTGCTGGTCGAGGGCTTCCATTACCTCGGGCTGTTCGCCATTGGCGGGGGG
>DATDTH010000593.1:0-4601 GCA_035290985.1 Pseudomonas sp.
CGAGCTGTCGATCAGCAACACGTCGGGTTTCACCTGGGCGAGCAGGCCCTGTTCGCCCAGGTACAGGGCTTTCACATGGGCGGCGGCCGGCAGCATGCTGATGATCAGTTCGGCATCGCCCTGAGCGATGGCGGCGGCCGAGGGCGCGGCCGTGGCGCCGGCCTCGACCAGGCGCGTGAGGGCGTCCGCCGACAGGTCGAAGACCGTCAGTTGGTGGCCGGCCTTGAGCAGGTTGAGGGCCATGGGTCCACCCATGTTGCCGAGTCCGAGAAAACCTATGTGCATGATGGAAACCTCAGGTGCTGGATCAACGGTGGGAGAATTGGGCCGGGCGTTTTTCGGCGAAGGCGCTCATGCCTTCTTTCTGGTCGGCGGTGGCGAATACCGCCTGGAACACCCGGCGTTCGAAGCGCACGCCTTCGCTCAGGCTGGTCTCGAACACGCGGTTGATGCACTCCTTGACCATCAGGGTGCTCGGCAAGGATTTGGCGGCGATGGCGTGGGCGGCCTTGAGGGTTTCTTCGAGCAAGCTGTCGGCGGGCAGGACGCGGGCGACCAGGCCGGCGCGCTCGGCTTCATGGGCGTCCATCTGCCGGCCGGTCAGGCACATCTCCATGGCCTTAGCCTTGCCCAGGGCGCGGGTCAGGCGTTGGGTGCCGCCGATTCCGGGCAGCACGCCGAGGTTGATCTCCGGCTGGCCGAAGCGCGCGGTGTCGGCGGCATAAATGAAGTCGCACATCAGCGCCAGTTCGCAGCCACCGCCCAGGGCATAGCCGGCCACGGCCGCGATCAGCGGCTTGCGCCGGGTGGCGATGCGGTCGGCGGGGGCGAAGAAGTCGTCCAGGTAGGCCTGGGGATAGCCCAGCTCGAGCATTTCCTTGATGTCGGCGCCGGCGGCGAAAGCCTTGGCCGAGCCGGTGATGACCATGCAGCCGATGCGCGGATCTCTTTCGAGTTGATCCAGGGCCAGGTTCAGCTCGGCGATCAGCTGGCTATTGAGGGCATTCAGGGCCTGGGGGCGGTTGAGGGTGATCAGCCCGACGCGGTCCTGGATCTCGAGTAACAGGGTGTCGAAGTGCATGGCGATGGCTCCTGGGGCGGCTCGGCTCATTTCAGGGTGATGGTGGTGTTGACGCTGCCGCCGACCTCATCCTCGTCGAACCAGCGCTGGGTGACGGTCTTGGTCTGGGTGTAGAACTGCACCACCTGCTTGCCGTAGGGGCCGAGGTCGCCGAGCTTGGAGCCGCGCGAACCGCTGAAGGAGAACAGCGGCACCGGCACCGGGATGGGCACGTTGATGCCGACCTGGCCGACGTCTATCTCTTCCTGGAAATGCCGCGCCGCAGCGCCGGAACGGGTGAAGAGGGCGGTGCCGTTGCCGTTGGGGTTGGCGTTGATCAGCTCGATGGCCTGGTCCAGGCTGTCGGCGTGCAGCACGCAGAGCACCGGGCCGAAGATCTCCTCGCGGTAGATGGCCATGTCGGGGGTCACGCCGGAGAAGATGGTCGGGCCGATGAAGTTGCCCTGGGCGTAGCCGGGCACCTGCGGGTTGCGACCATCCAGTTCCAGGCGGGCGCCTTCCTCGATGCCCTGGGCGACCAGGCCCGTGATGCGCGCCAGGGCGGCGCAGGACACCACCGGACCGATATCGGTGCCCGGCTCGGCGCCGGCATTGAGCTTCAGGCTGCGGGTCTTCTCGATCAGCTCCGGCAGCCACTGCTGCGCCTCGCCCACCAGTATCACCACCGGCAGGGCCATGCAGCGCTGGCCCGCCGCGCCGAAGGAGGCGCCGAGCAGGTTGTTCAGGGTCTGCTGCTTGTGGGCATCGGGCATCACCACGGCATGGTTCTTCGCGCCCATCATGCACTGGGCGCGCTTGCCGTTCTGGGTGGCGCGGTTGTAGACGTGGGTGCCGACCTGGGTCGAGCCGACGAAGGACACGGCCTTGATGTCCGGGTGATCGCAGATCAGGTTGACCGCCTCGACCCCGCCGTGGATCACGTTGAGCACGCCCGGCGGCACCCCGGCTTCCAGGGCCAGTTCGGCCAGGCGCATGGTCACCATCGGATCCTGCTCGGAGGGCTTGAGGACGAAGGTGTTACCGGTGGCGATGGCCATCGGGAACATCCACAGCGGGATCATCGCCGGGAAGTTGAACGGGGTGATGCCGGCGCAGACGCCCAGCGGCTGCAGCAGGGTGTAGGTGTCGACGCCGCCGGCCACGTTGTTGGCCAGCTCGCCCAGTTGCAGGTTGCCGATGCTGGCGGCGTGCTCGACCACTTCCAGGCCGCGGAACACATCGCCCTCGGCGTCCGCCAGGGTCTTGCCCTGCTCGGCGGTGAGGATGGCCGCCAATTCCTGGAGGTTCTCCCGGATCAACTGCTGGTACTTGAGGAAGATCCGCGCGCGGGCGCCGATCGGGGTCTTGCGCCAGGTCTTGAAGGCGTCCTTGGCACTGGCCACGGCGGCGTTCATTTCTTCGACTGTGGCGAAGGGCACGCGGGCCAGCACTTGCTGGGTGGCCGGGTTGACTACGTCGCGCCACTGGGTGGTCCTGGATTCGACCAGCTGACCGCCGATCAGCAACTTGACGGTGGGCACGCTGTTCGGGGTGTCGGCTTGCGCTGTCATGGGGGCTCCAGAGGCTGGGGTGTTCTCGTGGTGGCGCGTCGAGAACCGTGACCTTGATCCTAGCAGTGCGTTTTTATCGGTGGCAATGCGAGTATTCGCAGGGATATTCTGCGTTTTTGCACAGTGATAAAGAGCGCCGCATGGAGTGGGACAATCTGCGTTATTTTCTCGAGCTGTCCCGTGCCGGCACCCTGACGGCCGCCGCGCGCCGCCTGGGCGTGGATCACACCACGGTGTCGCGGCGCGTGCAGGTCCTGGAAAGGAGCCTGGATGCCTCCCTGTTCATGCGCGCGGCCGCGGGCTACAGCCTGACCGAGGCGGGGCGCGTGCTGCTGCCCCAGGCCGAGGCGATGGAGAGCGCCTTTTCGGCGATCGAACAGGCGCGCGCCGGGCAGAAGGACAGCCTGTCCGGGCAGGTGCGCATCGGTGCCACCGAAGGCTATGGCTCGCTGCTGCTCGCCCCGCAACTGGCCGAGTTCACCCAGCGCTACCCGAACCTGGGGATCGACTTGCTGGCCGTGCCGCGAACGGTACAGCTGTCGCGTCGCGAGGCCGACATAGTGATCACCCTGGAGCGCCCCGAGCGCGGCCCCTTCATCATTACCAAGCTGACCGACTACGTGCTCAAGCTCTATGCCTCGGTCGACTACCTGGAGGCGCACCCGCCCATCGGGCAGCGCGATGACCTGCGCGAGCATGCCTTCGTCAGCTATATCGATGACCTGCTGTACAGCAAGGAGCTGCTCTATCTCGATGAGATCGGCAAGCCCCGGCATGTGGCCTTGCGCAGCACCAGCATTGTCGCCCAGCAGCAGGCCACCGCCGCCGGGGCCGGCATCGCCATACTCCCGTCGTTCGCGGCCGATGCCGATCCCCGCTTGAGGCGGGTGCTGGGCGAGCAGGTCGAATTCACCCGGACTTTCTGGATGCTGATGCCCATCGAGCTCAAGGACATCGCCCGGATGAAGACGACCTGGAATTTCCTACGCGAGATGGCCGCTGCCAGCCAGGGGCTGTTGATGGGCAAGTCGCTGGGCTGAGGGTCGCATCGGGCGGGAGAGGGACAAACCGGCTAACCCGCTTCCCGTAGGCGCCAGCTTGCTGGCGATCCTCGGATCCGGCGATGCACCGCTGCCCCGGATTACGCCAAGGCTTATTCGGGCTACAAAACCGGCCTGCCACCGCGCGCAGCCCGGGCTTTGCCTACGGTCAGGGTGGAACGAGGGCGCCGTAGGGTGCGCTGTGCGCACCGCGGCGCTTCGGCGAAACCCGTTGTCCTGGATTGAGCCAAGGCTTATCTGGGCTACAAAACTACGGGTATTCCTGGCGGGCGTGCAGGAGGTTCAGGATTTCGATATGGTCGGCGGCGATACGGTAGACCACCACGTAGTTGGGATGGGCGACAATCTCCCGTGTGCCCGGTACTCGTCCCGGACGATACAGATAGGGATGTTCCGAGAGGGGCAAAACGGCAGACTCCAGGCGCTCCTTGAGTCCTCGGGCGGCCTGTGGGTCTTTATTGGCGATATAACGGACGATTTCAAGCAGAGCCGCGCTCGCTGGCTTGCGCCAGACGACTGGCAGCATCAGGAGCGATCCCGCTGCCGTGCTTCAGCCTCAGCAATGATGGCTTCAGCTTCGGCCATTACTTGGTCATGTGGGATGTTAGGGCTCGGGTCGTCGAGCGAGGCTTGCACCTTGGCGCGGAACCAGCGGTCATAGCTGGCCGCTTGTTCTTCGGTCTCGAACTCGGAAACGATGGGAGAGAGCTGAACACTCATGGTAGCGGGCCTCCGGATGGGATGTGCGTGAGTTTAACTCTTCCTAATGGTGGTGATGAGGTGTCTGGTCTGAAATGACAGACACGGCCTGTCACTCTGGATCAGTGCCTAAGCTGCAACTCCCGGCTATTGCATATACCTGTGCCGCGATGCGGGGCTCCAGGCGTCTTCATCCGTGAGCGGGCCGGG
>DATDTH010000594.1:0-3480 GCA_035290985.1 Pseudomonas sp.
CACCTGCTGACCGGGCAATGGCAAGAGGTTCAGGGCATTCGCTGCGAGTTGTCACTGAGCGCGCGGTTGCCGACGCTGACCGCCAGTCACCAGGCCCATCTCTATCGCCTGTTGCAGGAAGCCCTGACCAATGTGGCGCGGCACGCCCGGGCCAGCCTGGTGCGGGTCCGCCTACGGCTGCGAGGACGCCGGCTGTGCCTGTTGGTGCATGACAATGGTCAGGGCGCCGCGCAGCTGCCCAGGCCGGGCATCGGCCTGCGCTCGATGGGCGAACGGGCCCGTTGCCTGGGGGGCGAGGTGCGCCTGCGCACCCGGCCCGGCCAGGGCTGGTTGCTGCGCCTGCAGATTCCATTGGAGGAAGGCTTATGAATATCTTGCTGGTCGATGACCATTTCGTAGTGCGCCAGGGCTATGCCAGCCTGTTGCGCGCCTTGCTGCCGGCTATCGAGGTGGGTGAGGCGAGCAGTGGCGAGGAGGCGTTGCAGCAGGTGGCGGTACGGATTCCCAACCTGGTGATCATGGACGTGTCGCTGCCCGGCATCAGCGGCCTGGAAACCACCCGGCGCCTGCGTCAGCGCCTGCCGCAACTGCGGGTGCTGTTTTTCAGCATGCACGACGAGTTGCCGCTGGTGCGCCAGGCCCTGGAGGCCGGTGCGGCCGGCTACATCACCAAGAGTTCGGCGCCCGAGGTGCTGGTCGAGGCGGTGCGGCGCATTCTCGCCGGGCATGCCTATATCGAGCAGCCCCTGGCCACCCAGCTGGCCTGCCACCCGCAGCAGGTGGGTGCCGAAGACCCGCGCCTGGGCAGCATGACCCAGCGCGAGTTCGAGATCTTCGTGATGCTGGCCAAGGGCACGCCAGCCCGGCAGATCGCCGCGCACCTGTGCATCAGTGGCAAGACGGTCTCGAACTACCTGACGCAGTTGAAGAGCAAGCTGCAGATCGGCTCTCAGGCGGAGCTGGTCCACCTGGCGATCGACACCGGGGTGATCCGGGTGGGACAGGCGTCCTAAGGGCCCTCGGAGGGCATGCGGTTCCGACCGGCTCGCAGCGCTTTTCGTAGGGCGGTGTTAGCCGCGCGCAAAGCCTGCCTGGCCAGCCACGCCGCCCCCGCCGCGCGGCGTAACCCGCCAAAGGAGGTCGGCACCCGCCGCAATGCCTCGGTGCGCTGAGCACAGCGGAACCCGGATTCGCTCGTTCCCACGCTCCCGCGTGGGAATGCATCCCCTGACGCTCTGCGTCAGCTGCGATCGGCGGCGAAGGGGGAGCGCCGATGCCGACCTCTCGGACTGGCATGCAGCGCAAAAGCCCGCGGGTTTCACCCGCCCTACAAGAGCACGCATTCGTTTTTCGGGCGGGTTAGCGCGGATCGCCGGTCTGAACAGCCACACCGAGCTCCCGGTGCGCACGGCGCACCCTGCAAAAACCCGCGGTTCGGGATGGCGCAGAGCCACGGTGTGGTTCGAGATTGGGTTTTTAAAAAACGATACGTACTATCGTTATTTGTGCGTATATTCTCGCTTAACAGATAGCGAGTATAAATAAGCCATGAAACCCAAGCAGCAGCAAAACCAGCGACTCATCCTGCAGGCCGCCGTCGAGTTGATGTCGGTGCACGGCTTCGACGGCACCAGCATGAAGCAGATTGCCCGGGCTGCCGGCCTGGGCGATGCCACCATCTACAAGTACTTCTCCACCAAGGAAAAGCTGGTGCTGGGTTACTTCGAGCAGGCCCTGGCCGACGCCCTCGTCGAGACCCTGGCCACGCTCGGGTTCGACAGCTTCAGCCTGCAAGAGCGCCTGCAGCGTCTCGTCGATGCGTTGTTGGAACTGCTGCTGCCCGATCGCGAGTTCGTGGCCCTCGCCCGCGGGCTGGTGGGCAAGTCGCCGATGCTGCTGATGGGCGACACCCTGCCGGGCAAGCGCGCCATCAAGGAGGCCGTCGCCGGGTTTCTCGAGGCCGCCGAGGCCGACGGCAGCATTGCCGCCTGCGACTTCAAGCCGCTGATCGGCGGCTTGTTCGCCGACTACCTGTTCACTGTGGTGGTCTATTGGCTCAACGACAGCTCGGACGAGTTCTCCGACACCACCCGCCTGGTCGACCTCACCCTGACGGTGCTGGCGCAGACCCTGGAAAGCGGCCTGCTCAACAAGCTGTCGGAGCTGGCCGGGTTTCTGCTGCGCAGCCAGTTCTCGCGCCTGATGCAGAACGGCTCGTCGCTGATCGAGTTGGTCAAGCTCGCCCGTCCGCTGGTCAAGCGCTGATGGACCTGGACGAACCCCTCAACCCGCTGCTGGTGCTGGCCGCCGGCCTCAGTGCGGTGGCCGCGTTGCTGCACCTGCTGATCATTCTCGGTGGCGCGCCCTGGTACCGGTTTTTCGGCGCCGGCGAACGTCTTGCCCGTGCGGCCGAAGCCGGCCGGCTGTATCCGTCCCTGGTGACGGCCGGCATCGCGGCGGTGCTGGGGCTGTGGGCGGCCTATGCCCTGGCGGCGGGCGGGCTCCGTCTGGCGCTGCCCTGGGTGCCCCAGGTGATGTGCGTGCTGACGGCCGTCTACCTGCTGCGCGGCCTGGCGATAGTGCCGCTGATGGTCTTCATGCGGGCCGCCGTCACGCCGTTCCTGCTGTGGAGTTCGGGGGTGTGCCTGCTGGTCGGGCTGGTGCATCTGGTCGGGTTGTACCAGGCCTGGCCGCGGCTGATGGGGGTGTCTGCATGAGCTGCCGTCACGCCCTCTCTGACAGGAAGTCCCATGGCCACTGATCCCAAACTCCACACCGGGCGTATGGCCCGGGGCGCCATCACCGGCCTGGCCGTCGCCCAGGCCAGCGTGGCCCACCTGGGTCACCTGGTGCGCCGAAAACCGGCAGCGGGTGAAGTCGATACGCGCCAGGCCGAGCATGAGGCCGAACTGGGCCGCATCCTCTTTCGTGCCCTCAACCAGCTCAAGGGCACGGCGCTCAAGGCCTCCCAACTGCTGAGCATGGAAGCCAGCCTGCTGCCGGAAGGGGTGCGCCGCGAGTTGGCGCGCGGCTTCCACCAGGCCACGCCACTCAACCGGGCCCTGGTGCATAAAGTCTTCCGCCAGGAGTTCTCGCGGGACGCCGATGACCTGTTCCAGCGCTTCGACCCGCGGGCCTTCGCCGCAGCCAGCCTCGGCCAGGTCCACCATGCCGAGCTGCACGGTGGCGAACGGGTGGTGGTCAAGGTGCAATACCCCGGCATCGCGGCCTCCATCGGCAGCGACATGGGCCTGATCCGCCACCTGCTGCAGGGCCTGCGGCTGACGTCCGACCTGCTGCCCGGCCACGACATAGTCGACCGGATCATGACGGACATCGAACACCGGCTGGCCGAGGAAGTCGACTACACCCACGAGGCCGGGCAGTTGCAGTGGTTCGGCGAGCATGGACGGCTGGCGGATGTGGTGGTGCCGCAGCCGGTGCTCAGCCACACCACCCGACGCGTGCTGACCATGCAGG
>DATDTH010000595.1:0-15618 GCA_035290985.1 Pseudomonas sp.
AGGTGTTCCTCGGTCGCAGCATGGGCAGCCAGCACAGCAATATTTCCGCCGACACCGCCAAGCTGATCGACCTGGAAGTGCGTAGCATCATTGACCAGTGCTATGGCACCTCCAAGCGCCTGCTGGACGAGAATCGCGACAAGCTCGATGCCATGGCCCAGGCGCTGATGAAGTACGAGACCATCGACGCCGAGCAGATCGAGGACATCATGCAGGGCCGTGTGCCGCGCGAGCCGCGCGACTGGGACAGTGGTGGCGATGATGCCGGCAAGCCAGTCCTGGCTAAGGATGAGGGCGATAGGCCCGAGACGCCGATCGGTGGTCCGGCGGCCGAGCTGTGAGTCGGGCATGTCCGCTGTGATCCACCCTGACCGGCTGCCTTGTGGCGGCCGGTTGCTCGATCTGAGTCGCCCCCAGGTGATGGGGATTCTGAATGTCACCCCTGACTCTTTCTCCGATGGCGGGCGCTTCGCTCGTGTCGATTTGGCGCTGCGCCATGCCGCGGCCATGGTCGCCGCTGGCGCGAGCCTGATCGATGTCGGTGGCGAGTCGACCCGCCCGGGCGCCGCGCCGGTGTCGCCGGACGAGGAGCTGGAGCGGGTGGCGCCTGTGGTCGAGGCCATCGCCCGCGAACTGGATGTGATCGTTTCGGTTGATACCTCGACGCCGGCCGTCATGCGTGAAACGGCGCGCCTGGGCGCGGGCCTGATCAATGATGTGCGCGCGCTGCGGCGCGAGGGTGCGCTGCAGGCGGCGGCCGACAGCGGCCTGCCGGTATGCCTGATGCACATGCGCGGCGAGCCCGGTACCATGCAGCAGGACCCGAGGTACGCGGATCTGCTGGTCGAGGTGCGGGCCTTCCTTGAGGCGCGGATGGCGGCCTGCGAGGTGGCGGGTATCCCCATGGAGCGGTTGATTCTGGATCCGGGTTTCGGCTTCGCCAAGACCCTGGCCCACAACCTCAGCCTGTTCAAGCATATGCCGCTCTTGCGCACCCTGGGCCGTCCCCTGCTGGTGGGTGTCTCGCGCAAGAGCATGATAGGCCAGGCGCTGGGGCGCGAGGTGGAGGGCCGCCTCGCCGGTGGCCTGGCCCTGGTGGCCCTGGCAATCGCCCAGGGCCCCTGCATTCTACGGGTGCACGATGTGGCCGAGACGGTCGATGTGGTGCGCATGATCGCTGCTGTCGAGGCGGCGGAATAAGGATAGGTTTCTATGAGCAGAAAATATTTCGGTACCGATGGCATCCGTGGCCGTGTCGGTGAATACCCCATTACCCCGGAATTCATGCTCAAGCTGGGCTGGGCCGCGGGCATGGCCTTTCGGCGCCAGGGCATTTGTCGGGTGCTGATCGGCAAGGACACGCGAATTTCCGGGTACATGTTCGAATCGGCCCTGGAGGCTGGTTTGTCGGCGGCCGGCGCGGACGTGATGCTGCTCGGTCCCATGCCGACCCCGGCGATCGCCTACCTGACCCGGACCTTCCATGCCGATGCGGGCATCGTCATTAGCGCCTCGCATAACCCCCATGACGACAATGGCATCAAGTTCTTCTCCGGTCAGGGCAGCAAGCTGCCGGACGAGATCGAATTGATGATCGAGGAATTGCTTGATACGCCCATGACCGTGGTCGAATCGGCGCGCCTGGGCAAGGTGTCGCGAGTCAACGACGCGGCGGGGCGCTATATCGAGTTCTGCAAGAGCAGCGTGCCGACCAGCACCGATTTCGCCGGGTTGAAGCTGGTGCTCGATTGCGCCCATGGCGCGGCCTACAAGGTGGCGCCCAGTGTGTTTCGCGAATTGGGGGCCGAGGTGGTGGTGCTCTCGGCGCAGCCGAACGGCTTGAACATCAATGACCAGTGCGGTTCGACCCATATGGAGGCCTTGCAGGCCGCCGTATTGGAGCAGCAGGCCGATTTGGGCATCGCCTTCGATGGCGACGCCGATCGGGTGCTGATGGTCGATCACACCGGGACCGTGGTCGATGGCGACGAGTTGCTGTTCATCATCGCCCGTGACCTGCAGGAGCGCGGCAAGCTGCGCGGCGGCGTGGTAGGCACCCTGATGAGCAACCTGGGGCTGGAGCTGGCGTTGGCCGACCTGGGCATCCCGTTCGTGCGGGCCAAGGTCGGCGACCGTTATGTGATCGCCGAGCTGCAAGAGCGCGATTGGCAATTGGGTGGCGAGGCCTCGGGACACCTGGTGTGCTTCCAGCACACTACCACTGGTGATGCGATCATCGCCGCGCTGCAGGTGATACTGGCGCTGCGGCGCAGCGGCCAGAGTCTGGCCGAGGCGCGCCAGGGTCTGCGCAAGTGCCCGCAGATCCTGCTGAACGTGCGCTTTGCCGGCGCTCATAATCCGGTGGAGCATCCGGCGGTTCAGGAGGCCTGTGCCCGGGTCACCGCGCGCATGGCTGGGCGTGGGCGTGTATTGCTGCGCAAATCCGGCACAGAGCCGCTGGTGCGGGTCATGGTCGAAGGCGATGACGAGGCGCAGGTGCGCGGTTATGCCGAGGAGCTGGTCGGGGTGGTGAGTGAAATCTGCGCCTGATACGGCTTGCCAGTGCGAGGTGCCTTGGGTAATATCTGCGCCCACTTTGACCGACGAGGTAGAGCATGCGTCGCCCCTTGGTAGCTGGTAACTGGAAGATGCACGGTACCCGCGCCAGCGTCGCTGAGCTGATCGAAGGTCTGGGTCATCTGGTTCTGCCGGATGACATCGAAGTTGCAGTTTTTCCGCCTTGCCTGTTCGTGCAGCAGGTGGTCGAAGGTCTGGCCGGCAAGTCGTTTGCCGTCGGTGCGCAGAATTGCGCGCAGCAGGCTGGGCAGGGTGCGTTGACGGGTGAGGTTGCGCCCAGTCAATTGCTGGATTCGGGTTGCCGTCTGGTGTTGGTCGGGCATTCGGAGCGTCGCCTGATACTGGGCGAAGATGACGAGTTGCTCTGCCGCAAGTTCGCCGCGGCGCAATCCTGCGGTCTGGTTCCGGTGCTCTGCATCGGAGAGACCCTGGAGGAGCGCGAGGCGGACAAGACTCTCGAGGTGGTCGGGCGTCAGCTCGGCAGCGTGATCGGGCGGTTGGGTGTCGAGGTGTTTGCCCGGGCGGTGGTGGCTTACGAGCCGGTCTGGGCCATCGGTACCGGGCTGACGGCGACGCCGCAGCAGGCGCAGGATGTGCACGCGGCAATTCGCGCGCAATTGGCGGCCGAGAGTGCTGCGATCGCGGGTGCTGTGCGGATTCTTTATGGCGGCAGCGTGAAGGCGGCCAATGCGGTCGAACTATTCGGCATGCCGGATATCGATGGGGGGCTCATTGGTGGAGCCTCTCTGAATGCGGATGAGTTCGGTGCGATCTGTCGCGCCGCAGGAAGCTGAAGACATGCTGGAAACAGTCGTAATAGTGGTTCATCTGCTGGGCGCTCTGGGCGTTGTTGCTCTGGTGTTGCTGCAGCAGGGTAAAGGTGCCGATGCAGGTGCTTCGTTTGGTTCGGGTGCTTCGGGTACCGTATTCGGTAGTCAAGGTTCCACTACCTTTCTGAGTCGAGTTACTGCTATACTGGCCACCGCTTTTTTCATAACTAGCTTGGGCTTAGGTTACTTTGCTAAGGAAAAGTCTGATCAGTTGACTCAGGTCGGTCTGCCAGATCCAGCGGTTCTGGAAGTGCAAGAAAGCAAGCCGGTTACAGAAGATGTGCCGGTGCTCGAAGAGCAAAAGCCTGCGGATAACGCGGCGGATGTACCTCAAGCTCAAGAGCAGAAGTAAAAGCGTTTTGCCGAGGTGGTGGAATTGGTAGACACGCTACCTTGAGGTGGTAGTGGCCATAGGCTGTAGGGGTTCGAGTCCCCTTCTCGGTACCAATTTACAAGAAGGCCCGCTGTATGCGGGCTTTGTTGTTGGCAAGAAGTCTGGTTGACCCTGGAAGGGGTTCGGCCATATACTTCGGCCCCGGCTTTGAACGCGGGGTGGAGCAGTCTGGTGGCTCGTCGGGCTCATGGTCCGAAGGTCTTGGTTCAAGTCGAGCCCCGCAACCAGTTGCACTGAAGCCCCTTTCTAGGGGCTTTTTGTTGGCTGGACAGTCAATGCCGCCGGATTCGAAGGTGGTTTCAGGATGGGCGTTTCGCCCATTTTTTATTTGTATAGCGTGCACGAGGGGGTTCAGGTGTCGAGCAAGCTAGAACAGTTGCAGGCCATGCTGGCCCCGGTGATCGAGGCGCTTGGCTATCAATGCTGGGGCATCGAATTTATATCCCAGGGTCGGCATTCGCTGCTGCGCATTTATATCGATCATGCCAATGGTGTTCTCATTGAAGATTGCGAGAAGGTCAGTCGGCAGATCAGTGGGGTGCTCGATGTCGAGGACCCCATCAGTGCGGAATACACCCTCGAGGTGTCCTCGCCGGGCATGGATCGACCGCTGTTCACCATCGAGCAGTTCGCGCTGCATGCCGGTGACCAGGTGAAAATCAAGTTGCGTACGCCTTTCGATGGACGACGCAATTTTCAGGGCCTTCTCCGCGGGGTGGAGGACCAGGACGTGGTGGTGCTGGTGGAAGACCACGAATACCTGTTGCCAATCGATTCGATCGATAAGGCCAATATCATTCCCAGTTTTGACTGAGACGCGGATCCCGCGGATCCAATGGATTGCGAAAGGCGAGGCGTACGATGAGCAAAGAAGTACTGCTGGTTGTTGAGTCGGTGTCCAATGAAAAGGGCGTACCGGCTGCTGTGATTTTTGAGGCGTTGGAGCTGGCTTTGGCCACTGCGACGAAAAAACGTTTCGACGTTGAAGTTGAGCTGCGTGTGGAGATCAATCGCCAGACCGGTAACTACGAGACCTTCCGTTGCTGGACGGTGGTCGATGACGCGTCGCTGATCAACCTGGCGTCGGAGCTGACGCTCGACGAAGCCCGCGAGCAGAAGCCGGATGCCCAGATCGGCGACCTGATCGAAGAGAAGATCGAGTCCATCGAGTTCGGCCGTATCGCTGCCCAGACCGCCAAGCAGGTCATAGTGCAGAAGGTCCGCGAAGCCGAGCGTGCCCAGGTGGTCGAAGCCTACCGCGAGCGGTTGGGCGAGATCATTTCCGGCACCGTCAAGAAGGTCACGCGCGACAACGTGATAGTCGACCTGGGCAACAATGCCGAGGCCCTGCTGGCGCGCGAAGACATCATTTCCCGTGAGACTTTCCGGGTCGGCGCGCGTCTGCGCGCGCTGCTCAAGGAAATTCGCACGGAAAACCGCGGGCCGCAGCTGATCCTGTCGCGTACCGCGCCGGAGATGCTGATCGAGTTGTTCCGCATCGAAGTGCCAGAAATCGCCGAAGAGTTGATCGAGGTGATGGGCGCGTCCCGGGATCCGGGTTCGCGGGCCAAGTTGGCCGTGCGCTCCAAGGATAAGCGTATCGACCCCCAGGGCGCCTGCATCGGCATGCGCGGTTCGCGTGTCCAGGCAGTCTCCGGTGAGTTGGCCGGTGAGCGCGTCGATATCGTGCTGTGGGACGACAACCCCGCGCAGTTCGTGATCAACGCCATGTCGCCGGCCGAAGTCGCTGCCATCATCGTCGACGAGGATGCCCATGCCATGGACATCGCCGTCGCCGAAGACAACCTGGCTCAGGCCATCGGTCGTGGCGGTCAGAACGTGCGTCTGGCCAGCCAGTTGACCGGCTGGACCCTGAACGTGATGACCGAAGCGGACATCCAGGCCAAGCAGCAGGCAGAAACCGGCGACATCCTGCAGAGCTTCATCGACGAGCTGGAAGTCGACGAAGAGCTGGCCCAGGTGTTGGTCGAAGAGGGCTTCACCAGCCTCGAAGAAATCGCCTATGTGCCGATGGAAGAGATGCTTAGCATCGATGGCTTCGACGAGGAAATCGTCACCGAGCTGCGCGCTCGGGCCAAGGATCGCCTGCTGACCAAAGCCATCGCCAACGAGGAAAAGCTGGCAGATGTCCATCCGGCCGACGACCTGCTCTCGCTTGAGGGTATGGACAAGGCGCTTGCGCATGAACTGGCTGTGCGCGGCGTGATTAACCGCGAAGACCTGGCCGAGCAGTCGATTGACGACCTGCTCGACATCGACGGTATCGACGCTGAGCGAGCCGGCAAGTTGATCATGGCCGCCCGAGCCCATTGGTTCGAGTAAGCAGTTGCGGCCTGAGGAGAGAAATGCATGACGCAAGTCACGGTGAAAGAACTGGCCCAAGTGGTCAATACGCCGGTTGAACGCCTGCTGCAGCAAATGCGTGAGGCGGGTCTCCCGCACAGCACTGCCGAGCAAGCGGTGACCGACGTTGAGAAGCAGGCCCTGTTGGCCCATCTCAAAAGCAGTCACGGCGACAAGAAAGTGGAAGAGCCCAGCAAGATCACCTTGCAGCGCAAAACCACCAGCACCTTGCGCGTTGCCGGTAGCAAAACCATCAGCGTTGAAGTGCGCAAGAAGAAGACCTTCGTCAAGCGCACCCCGGAAGAGATCGAAGCCGAGAAGCAGCGCGAGCTGGCCGAGCGCCGCGCGCTCGATGACGCCGCACGCCTGAAGGCCGAGGAAGAGGCCAAGCGCCGCGCCGAAGAAGCCGCGCGCCAGCAGCCGTCGACCGACGCCGTTGCCCGCCCGGCAGCCGCCGCGCCGGCCGCTGCGCCGGTGGTCGATGCCGCGCCAGTGGTGGCTGCGGTCACCGCGGATCGCAAGAAGGAAGAGCCGCGTCGCCCGGACAAACCGCGCAACGATGACAGCGACCGCCGCGGCGATCGCAAGAACGCCCCGCACCGCGCCTCCGTCAAGGAGAAGGAAAAGGCTCCGGCACCCCGTGTTGCCCCGCGCAGCACCGACGAAGAAAGCGACAGCCATCGTCGTGGCGGCCGCGGCAAGGCCAAGCTGAAGAAGCGTAACCAGCACGGCTTCCAGAGCCCGACCGGTCCGGTCGTGCGCGACGTGGCCATCGGCGAGACCATCACCGTGGGCGAGTTGTCCCAGCAGATGTCGGTCAAAGCGGCTGAAGTGATCAAGTTCATGTTCAAGATGGGCACCCCGGTGACCATCAACCAGGTACTGGATCAGGAAACCGCGCAACTGATCGCCGAAGAGCTGGGCCACAAGGTCAAGCTGGTCAGCGACAACGCCCTGGAAGACCAACTGGCCGAGTCCCTGAAGTTCGAAGGCGAGACCTTCGCTCGGGCTCCGGTGGTGACCGTGATGGGTCACGTCGACCACGGCAAGACCTCGCTGCTCGACTATATCCGTCGCGCTAAAGTGGCTGCAGGCGAGGCGGGTGGTATCACCCAGCACATCGGCGCCTACCACGTGGAAACCGATCGCGGCATGGTGACCTTCCTCGACACCCCGGGTCACGCGGCGTTCACCGCCATGCGTGCCCGTGGTGCCAAGGCCACCGACATCGTGATCCTGGTGGTGGCGGCGGACGACGGCGTGATGCCGCAGACCATCGAAGCCGTTCAGCACGCCAAGGCCGCCGGTGTTCCGCTGGTCGTCGCGGTGAACAAGATCGACAAGCCGGGCGCCGATCTCGATCGCATCCGCAGCGAGCTGTCGGTTCACGGCGTGACCTCGGAAGAGTGGGGCGGTGATACACCGTTCGTTTCGGTCTCCGCGAAAGTGGGTACCGGCGTCGACGAACTGCTGGAAGCCGTGCTGCTGCAAGCCGAGATCCTGGAACTCAAAGCCACTCCGTCGGCCCCTGGCCGTGGCGTCGTGGTCGAGTCGCGCCTGGACAAGGGTCGCGGTCCGGTTGCCACCGTACTGGTACAGGACGGTACCCTGCGCCAGGGCGACATGGTCCTGGTCGGTTCGAACTTCGGCCGTATCCGCGCCATGCTCGACGAGAACGGCAAGCCGGTGAAAGAAGCCGGCCCGTCGATCCCGGTCGAGATCCTCGGCCTGGACGGCACCCCGGATGCGGGTGACGAGCTGAGCGTGCTGACCGACGAGAAGAAGGCCCGCGAAGTGGCCCTGTTCCGTCAGGGCAAGTTCCGCGAGGTCAAGCTGGCCCGTGCTCACGCCGGCAAGCTGGAAAACATCTTCGAGAACATGGGCCAGGAAGAGAAGAAGACGCTGAATATCGTCCTCAAATCCGACGTCCGTGGCTCGCTGGAAGCCTTGCAGGGCGCCTTGGGCGGCCTGGGCAACGACGAAGTGCAAGTGCGTGTGGTCGGCGGCGGTGTCGGTGGTATCACCGAGAGCGATGCCAACCTGGCCCTGGCGTCCAGCGCGGTGCTGTTCGGCTTCAACGTGCGGGCCGATGCCGGCGCGCGCAAGATAGTCGAGCAGGAAGGTCTGGATATGCGTTATTACAACGTGATCTACGACATCATCGAAGACGTGAAGAAAGCGCTGACCGGCATGCTCGGCAGCGATGTCCGGGAGAACATCCTGGGTATCGCCGAAGTGCGCGACGTGTTCCGCTCGCCGAAGTTCGGTGCCATCGCCGGTTGTATGGTGCTGGAAGGCGTGGTTCACCGTAACCGTCCGATCCGCGTACTGCGCGAGGACGTGGTGATCTTCGAAGGCGAACTGGAATCCCTGCGCCGCTTCAAGGACGACATGTCCGAAGTGCGGGCCGGCATGGAATGCGGTATCGGCGTCAAGAGCTACAACGACGTCAAGGCCGGCGACAAGATCGAAGTGTTCGAGAAAGTCCAGGTGGCCCGCAGCCTCTAAGCCGCGCGTCATAGGAGGCGTCCCGTCCGCGGGACGCTTCTACACCGCAACGCCCGTCCCGACTTTGTCAGGCCGGGCGTTTGCCGCTTTCAGACCGCCCGGGTTTTGCCCGTGCGGCGAGTGACAGGTAGTTAATCAGATGGCAAAAGAATATAGCCGTACCCAGCGCATTGGCGACCAGATGCAGCGCGAACTGGCGCAGTTGATCCGCCGTGAAATCAAGGACCCGCGCGTCGGCCTGGTGACCATCACCGCCGTCGAGGTGAGTCGCGATGTCGGTCACGCGAAGATCTTCATCACCGTGATGGGCCAGGACAGCGCCGAAGACATCAAGCAGAACATCAAGGTGCTCAACGATGCCGCGGGTTTCCTGCGCATGCAGCTGGCCCGGGCAATGAAGCTGCGCAGCGTGCCGCAACTGCATTTCCATTACGACGAGAGCGTGATGCGTGGCGCCCACCTGTCGGCGCTGATCGAGCGGGCCGTGGCCGAAGACGGTCAGCACCCGGACGCCCTGGCCGCGGCCGAGGCCGGCTCCAAGGTCGAAGGCGAGGAGTAGTCCGGTGGCTCAGGTTAAGCGTATTCGCCGCAAGGTCGACGGCATCATCCTGCTGGACAAGCCCAAGGGCTTTACCTCCAACGCCGCGCTGCAGAAGGTGCGCTGGTTGCTCAATGCCGAGAAGGCCGGGCACACCGGCAGCCTCGATCCCCTGGCCACTGGCGTGCTGCCGCTGTGCTTCGGCGAGGCCACCAAGTTCTCCCAGTACCTGCTGGACGCCGACAAGGGCTACGAGACGCTGATGCAGTTGGGGGTGACCACCACCACCGCGGATGCCGAAGGCGAAGTGCTGGAGCGTCGCGAGGTGACCGTCGGTCGCGCCGATATCGAGGCGGCCCTGGTGAATTTTCGCGGCGATATCAGTCAGATACCGCCGATGTATTCCGCCCTCAAGCGTGATGGCCAGCCGCTTTACAAGCTGGCCCGTGCCGGTCAGGTAGTGGAGCGCGAGGCGCGTTCTGTTACTATTGCGCGCCTGGAACTGCTGGCGTTCGAAGGCACCCAGGCGCGCCTGGCGGTGGATTGCACCAAGGGCACCTATATCCGCACCCTGGTGGAAGACATCGGGCAGTTGCTGGGTTGTGGCGCCCATGTCGCCGAGTTGCGCCGGACCCAGGCCGGACCCTTCGGCCTGGCCCGGACCGTGAGCCTGGAGGCGCTGGAACAGGCCCATGCCGAAGGCGGCCATGAGGCGGTGGACCAGTTCCTGCAGCCCTCGGACAGCGGCTTGCTGCACTGGCCGTTGCTGCAGTTCACGGAACACAGCGCGTTCTATTGGCTGCAGGGGCAGCCGGTGCGTGCCGCGGACGGACCGAAGTTCGGCATGGTCCGGGTACAAGATCACAACGGTCGCTTTATCGGTATCGGTGAAGTGAGCGAAGACGGGCGCATAGCGCCGCGTCGACTGATTCGGTCAGAATGATCGATGTGAGGATGGCTGTTAATAGGCACGGTCAGCCCTCTTTTTAAAACACGGGAAGTGATTCCCGGCCTATTACCTCAGAGGAATAGCCACCATGGCACTGAGCGTTGAAGAAAAAGCCCAAATCGTAACTGACTACCAGCAAGCTGTAGGCGACACCGGTTCGCCGGAAGTGCAAGTTGCACTGCTGACCGCCAACATCAACAAGCTGCAAGGTCACTTCAAGGCCAACGGCAAAGACCACCACTCCCGTCGTGGTCTGATCCGTATGGTAAACCAGCGTCGCAAGCTGCTGGATTACCTGAAGGGTAAGGACACCACACGTTACAGCACCCTGATCGGGCGCCTGGGTCTGCGTCGCTAACACCGGCGTTGCTAGAGGTTGGTTGTCTGTCGTCCTGCGCCGGTTTACGGTGCTTGGCGGCAGGCTCCCAGCCTCAAGTTTTATCTGGACAACCCTCGGGTCCGAATCCCGCCGTTGCCCCCAAATTCGCAAGACCGCTACGCCCCAGATTCCGCAAGGCCCCAGATTCCCCAAGGCAAAAACAGAAGGTAACAACACCGTGAACCCGGTTATCAAGAAATTCCAGTTCGGTCAGTCGACCGTCACCCTCGAGACTGGCCGTATCGCCCGTCAAGCCTCCGGCGCCGTGCTGGTTACCGTCGACGACGACGTCACCGTGCTGGTGACCGTGGTTGGCGCCAAGACCGCCGACCCGAGCAAGGGCTTCTTCCCGCTGTCCGTGCACTACCAGGAAAAAACCTACGCCGCCGGCAAGATCCCCGGCGGTTTCTTCAAGCGCGAAGCGCGCCCGTCCGAGAAAGAGACGCTGACCTCGCGCCTGATCGACCGACCGATCCGTCCGCTGTTCCCGGAAGGCTTCATGAACGAAGTGCAGGTCATCTGCACGGTGGTCTCCACCAGCAAGAAGACCGATCCGGACGTTGCCGCCATGATCGGCACCTCGGCCGCCCTGGCCATCTCCGGCATTCCGTTCGCTGGCCCGATCGGCGCCGCTCGCGTGGCCTTCCATGAGAGCACCGGCTACCTGCTGAACCCGACCTACGAACAGCTCAAGGCCTCGAGCCTGGACATGGTCGTGGCCGGTACCGCGGACGCCGTGCTGATGGTGGAATCCGAAGCCAAGGAACTGACCGAAGACCAGATGCTGGGCGCCGTGCTGTTCGCCCACGACGAATTCCAGGCCGTGATCAAGGCCGTTGCCGAGTTGGCCGCTGAAGTCGGCAAGCCGACCTGGGACTGGAAAGCCAAGCCGGAAAATACCGCCCTGCTGGCTGCCATTCGCAGCGAGTTCGGCGAGGCGATTTCCCAGGCCTACACCCTCACCGTCAAGCACGAGCGCTATGCCCGTCTGGGTGAGCTCAAAGAGCAGATCGTCGCCAAGCTGTCCGGCGCCGAAGGCCAGCCGAGCGCTGGCGAAGTGAAAGAAGCCTTCGGCGAGATCGAATACCGCACCGTGCGCGAGAACATCGTCAACGGCAAGCCGCGTATCGACGGCCGCGACACCCGCACCGTGCGCCCCCTGGCCATCGAAGTCGGCGTGCTGAGCAAGACCCACGGTTCGGCCCTGTTCACCCGTGGTGAAACCCAGGCCCTGGTCGTTGCCACACTGGGCACTGCCCGTGACGCGCAGCTGCTGGACACCCTGGAAGGCGAGCGCAAAGACCCCTTCATGCTGCACTACAACTTCCCTCCCTATTCGGTGGGCGAGTGCGGTCGCATGGGTGGCGCCGGTCGCCGCGAAATCGGTCACGGCCGTCTGGCCCGCCGCAGCATCGCGGCCATGCTGCCGGCTGCTGATGTGTTCCCCTACACCATTCGCGTGGTCTCGGAAATCACCGAATCCAACGGCTCCAGCTCCATGGCCTCGGTCTGCGGTGCCTCCCTGGCGCTGATGGATGCCGGTGTGCCGATGAAGGCGCCAGTAGCCGGTATCGCCATGGGCCTGGTCAAGGAAGGCGACAAGTTCGCCATCCTGACCGACATCCTGGGTGACGAAGACCACCTGGGCGACATGGACTTCAAGGTGGCCGGTACTGCCAAGGGCGTGACCGCCCTGCAGATGGACATCAAGATCCAGGGCATCACCGAAGAGATCATGGAAATCGCCCTGGGCCAGGCCCTGGAAGCGCGCCTGAACATCCTCGGCCAGATGAACCAGGTGATCGCCACCTCGCGTACCGAGCTGTCGGCCAATGCACCGACCATGATCGCGATGAAGATCGACACCGACAAGATCCGCGACGTGATCGGCAAGGGCGGCGCCACCATTCGTGCCATCTGCGAAGAAACCAAGGCTTCGATCGATATCGAAGACGACGGTTCGATCAAGATCTTCGGCGAGTCCAAGGAAGCCGCCGAGGCCGCGCGCCAGCGCGTGCTGGGCATCACCGCGGAAGCCGAGATCGGCAAGATCTACATCGGTAAGGTCGAGCGCATCGTCGACTTCGGCGCCTTCGTCAACATCCTGCCGGGCAAGGACGGTCTGGTGCACATCTCGATGCTGAGCGATCAGCGGGTCGAGAAGGTCACCGACATCCTCAAGGAAGGCCAGGAGGTCAAGGTTCTGGTACTGGACGTGGACAACCGCGGCCGGATCAAGCTGTCGATCAAGGACGTGGCGGCGGCCGAAGCCTCGGGCGTCTGACCCCAGCACGGTTGATGTTTTAGCGCCTGCTTGGCGCTAATGAAGAGAGGGCCCTTGCGGGCCCTTTTTTTTTAAGGACAATGGGCCTCGTCCGCCGTACCGACAAGGAATACCCCCATATGGAAATCACCCTCTGCCACTACCACCCGGCCCAGCCCGCGACCTGGCACTGTGCGCCCTGCCAGCGGCCCTATGGCGACTGCTGCATGCCGCTGAATGCCGATGCGCCGGAAGAGGCACCGGTCTGTCCCCTGTGCCGTGGCAAGCTGGCCTTCCTCGGCGCGGCCAATAGCGCCCAGCCGTTCTGGGAACGCATCCCGAGTTTCTTTCTCTATGGCCTGCAGACCGGCCCCCTGGCCCTCTGTGCGCTGCTGGCCCTGGCCAGCCTGTTCATGCCGAGCCGGCTACTGTTATGGCTGGCCCTGTTCAGCGTGGCGACCAAGTATTTCTACAGCGTGATCGAGGCCAGCAGCCAGGCCGAGCGTCAGGCGCCGAGCCTGGCCAGCGCCTTCAGTGGCGAAGGCTACAGCCTGTTCTTTCAGCAGTTGGTGGTCTTTCTCCTGGCCTTCGGCGTGCTCTGGCTGGCTTCCGATTTCGACAGCGAGGCGGTGTACTGGGCGGTCACTATCGGTCTGCTGCTGGTGTTGCCGGCGAGCATCATTCGCCTGGCCCTGGACAAGACCCTGACGGCGGCATTGAGCCCGGAGGACGTGGGGCAGGTGATAGGTGCCATGGGTTGGCGTTACCTGATCCTGTGCATCTTCCTGTTTATCCTCTGGCAGTCGCCGCAAGTGGTGACCTATATGCTGGCCAGCGGCTTGCCCCAGGTGGTGCTGATGCCCATCGCGGTCTTTCTCTTCGGCTATTTCGCCGTGGTGATGTGCGCCATGATGGGCTACGCGGTGTTCCAGTATCAGGGCCCGCTGGGCTACGTGGTGGCCGACGAAAATGGTCAGGCGACATTCCCTGCGGCCGAATACCTGCGTCGCCGCGCCCTGGCGGAGGCCCAGGTGCGCTTGAAGGAAGGGCAGAGCGGCCCGGCCCTGGAAACCCTGGCGGTGGCCCTGGACCGCGACCCCGATGACCTGAAATTGAACGAGCGCTTCCACCAACTGCTGTTCGGGGTCAAGGCAAGCGAGCGCTGCCTGCGCCACCTGGAACATTACCTGCCGCTGGCCGCCCGACTCAATCCGGCCCAGGCGGCGACGGCGTTGCTCAATGCCCGCCAGCTCAAGGCGGATTATCTGCCCGACGACCCCCTGGTCTGCGAGCGGCTGGCCGCGGCCCTGCTGGAGCGGCACAAGACCCGGGAGGCCTTGAGCCTGCTGCGCAACCTGCACCAGCGCTTTCCCAGCTACCCGCATATCGCCCGGGCCTACCTGCTGGCGGCCCGCGGTTATGCCGAGGGCCTGGGGCAGCTGGAGCCGGCGCACAAGCTCCTGGCCTTCGTGCGGGCGCGCTATCCGCAAACGCCGCTATTAACCGATGTGGCCACCCTGGAGGCCATTCTGGATCGCCTGGCGGCCCAGGCCTGAAGGCCATGCAGTTTGCATGCGCGTACCGCTTCGAACATGCAAACTGCACGATGCTGGATCTGAATGTATTGTTTAACTATTTGAACTATAAGGTAATTTAATTAAAGCGAAAGCTGGCACAGCGCTTGCGACTCTAGTGTTGAACCTGCAGCCGGGACTGGGCGCAGACTCTTCGATAGAACAGGAGTAAGACGTTATGAACATGCCTTTCAACAAGCTCATGATCGCCGCCGCCGCGGCCAGTGCGCTGAGCCTGTGCGTGACGCCCTTGGCCGTTGCCGATGCGCAGCCTGTCCAGGCCCCCCTGATGGTGGCGGCCAATACCATGGACAATGCCGAGGAAGCGGTTACCGATACCTGGATCACCAGCAAGGTCAAATCCAGCTTCGTGGCCGACACCAGCCTGAGTGCCCTGGATATCAAGGTCGAAACCAACCAGGGCGTGGTTTCCCTGTCCGGGATGGTGGGCAGCGATGCCGAACGTGACCTGGCCATCAGTACCGCCCAGGGTATCAAGGGCGTCAAGGCCGTCTCGGCCGATGGCCTGAAAACCGCGGACTGAATTCAAATGAGGCTGCGCCTGCCCGCAGGGTTCGGCACAGCCATCACCTGCAACGGCACGAGGGATCGAGCATGAACTCCGACGTGATCAAGGGTAAATGGAAGCAAATCAGCGGCCGGATCAAGGAGCGCTGGGGCAACCTGACCGACGACGACCTGGATGTGGTCGAAGGCCACAGCGAGTACCTGGCCGGCAAGCTGCAGGAACGCTATGGCTGGACCAAGGAAAAGGCCCAGCAAGAGCTGCGTGATTTCAGCAGCAAGCTCTGACGGCCCTTGAAGGAAACAAACCCCGTGCGTTCAGGCGTGCGGGGTTTTTTATTGCGCCAGGTGCTGCTGGTACTGGCGCAGCTGCTGGGTCTGTTCCGCCTCGGGATAGGTCTGACCCATAAACTGGCCGAGTTCGGCGACGCCGCGCAGATCCTGGCGTTGGCCGAGCTGTTTGGCCAGTTGCAGGGTCAGCGCCGGCAGCTGCGGCGGGCGTGCCGCCGTGCGGCTTAATCTGCGCCAGGCCAACAGGCCACGGCCGCCATCCCCTGCACGCAGCAGGCGCTGCAACAGGTGCAGCTGGATGGCGGGGTGTTGCAGCAGGCGTTGTTCGGCGCTGTCGTCGACCAGGCGCTGCAACAGCGGCAGGCTGGCGGCAGGTTCGGTCAGGCCGAAGAGTTGCTTGAGCAGCGCGCCCAGCAGCACGCTGTC
>DATDTH010000596.1:0-21352 GCA_035290985.1 Pseudomonas sp.
GCATAGGTATCGCTGCGCTCAACCCATCCTACGCACTAACCCGCCCGAGGATCGCGGGCATAAAAAACCCAGCCTACCGGCTGGGTTTTTCATTTGAGCGGTTACCCGCGTCACACCGATCAGAAGTCCAGGTTGGACACCGCCAGGGCGTTGGCTTCGATGAACTCGCGGCGCGGTTCGACTTCGTCGCCCATCAGGCAGTTGAAGATCTGGTCGGCGCCTATGGCGTCTTCGATGGTCACCTTGAGCATGCGCCGGGCATCCGGGTCCATGGTGGTTTCCCACAGCTGGCTCGGGTTCATCTCGCCCAGCCCTTTATAGCGCTGGATGCTGTGACGCTTGGTGCTTTCAGTCAGCAGCCAGTTCAGGGCTTCCTTGAAGCTGGTCACCGGCTTCTTGCGCTCGCCGCGTTTCACAAAGGCCCCGTCTTCCAGCAGGCTGTTGAGCTGGTCGCCCAGGCTGGTGACGGTCTTGTAGTCGTTGCTGGCGAAGAAGTCGCGGTTGAAGGTGATGTAGCTGGAGACCCCATGGGAGATCAGCTCGACTTCCGGCAACCACAGGTGACGCTCGCGGTCTTCGCGCAGGCTGGCCTTGTACACCAGGCCAGATTTCTCCACCTCGCGCAGGCGCACGTCGAACAGGTCCAGCCAGCCTTGCATGGCGCCCTGGTCGGCCAACTGCTCGACGCTGACCCGTGGCAGGTAGACGAAGTGCTCGGTCAGCTCCATGGGGTACAGGCGCGACAGGCGCTTGAGGGTCTTCATCACCATGCGGTAATCGTTGACCAGGCGCTCCAGGCCGCTGCCGCTGATGCCCGGCGCGGCCTCGTTGGTGTGCAGGCTGGCGTCTTCCAGGGCCGACTGGGCCATGTATTCCTCCAGGGCCTCCTCGTCCTTGATGTACTGCTCCTGCTTGCCCTTCTTGACCTTGTACAGCGGCGGCTGGGCGATGTAGATGTAGCCGCGCTCGATCAGCTCGGGCAACTGACGGAAGAAGAAGGTCAGCAGCAGGGTGCGGATGTGCGAGCCGTCGACGTCGGCGTCGGTCATGATGATGATGTTGTGATAGCGCAGTTTGTCGATGTTGTATTCGTCGCGCCCGATGCCGCACCCCAGTGCGGTGATCAGGGTGCCGACTTCCTGGGAGGAAATCATGCGGTCGAAGCGCGCGCGTTCGACGTTGAGGATCTTGCCCTTGAGCGGCAGGATGGCCTGGGTCTTGCGGTTACGGCCCTGCTTGGCAGAACCGCCCGCGGAGTCCCCTTCCACTATGTAGAGTTCGGACAGCGCCGGGTCTTTCTCCTGGCAGTCGGCCAGTTTACCCGGCAGGCCGGCGATATCCAGCGCACCCTTGCGACGGGTCATTTCCCGGGCCTTGCGCGCCGCTTCACGGGCACGGGCGGCGTCGATCATCTTGCCGACTACGGCCTTGGCCTCGTTGGGGTTTTCCAACAGGAAGTCGGAGAAGTACTTGCCCATTTCCTGTTCCACCGCGGTTTTCACCTCGGAGGAGACCAGCTTGTCCTTGGTCTGTGAGCTGAACTTGGGATCCGGCACCTTGACCGAAATGATCGCCGTCAGGCCTTCCCGTGCATCGTCGCCGGTGGTGGCGATCTTGTGCTTCTTGGCCAGGCCTTCCTGCTCGATATAGGCATTCAGGTTACGGGTCAGGGCCGAGCGGAAGCCCACCAGGTGGGTGCCGCCATCCCGCTGGGGAATGTTGTTGGTGAAGCACAGCAGGTTCTCGTTGAAGCTGTCGTTCCACTGCAGGGCGACTTCGACGCCTATGCCATCGTCACGCTGGACGTTGAAGTGGAAGACCTGGTTCACCGCGGTCTTGTTCTGGTTCAGGTACTCGACGAAGGCATGCAGGCCGCCCTCGTACTTGAACAGCTCTTCCTTGCCGCTGCGCTCGTCCTTCAGGACGATGCCGACCCCGGAGTTGAGGAAGGACAGTTCACGCAGCCGCTTGGCCAGGATGTCCCAGCTGAAGTGGATATTGGCGAAAGTCTCGGCCGAGGGTTTGAAGTGAATCTGGGTGCCGGTGCTGTCACTGTCGCCGACTATGCGCATCGGCTCCTGGGGCACGCCGTGGACATAGGTCTGTTCCCAGATATGCCCGCTGCGCCGCACGGTCAGCAGCAGCAACTCGGAGAGGGCGTTGACCACCGAGACGCCGACGCCGTGCAGACCGCCGGACACCTTGTAGGAGTTGTCGTCGAATTTACCGCCGGCGTGCAGCACGGTCATGATGACCTCGGCCGCGGAGATGCCTTCTTCTTTATGCACATCCACCGGGATGCCGCGACCGTTGTCGCGCACGGTGATGGATTCGTCCGGATGGATGGTGATGCAGATGTCGTTGCAGTGGCCGGCGAGGGCTTCGTCGATCGAGTTGTCGACCACCTCGAACACCATATGGTGCAGTCCCGAACCATCGTCGGTATCGCCGATGTACATGCCGGGACGTTTGCGTACGGCATCAAGACCTTTCAGCACCTTGATGCTGGTCGAGTCGTACGTTTGGTTTTCGCTCATGCCTTACTCCCGATGGTCGTGGGTCTGGGTGATACGGCCATGTTCCACGTGGAACATGGCGATCGGCGTATCCGTGCGCCAGACGTCCTTCAGTACTTCAGGGTCCACACAGGTGATAAACACCTGGCAGTCCAATTCTTCCAGCAAGCGGCACAGGGCCCGGCGGTGCTGGTCATCCAGTTCCGACGGCAGGTCATCCACCAGGTAGATGCATTGCCCGCGTCGGGCCTGGCTGACCAGGTGACCCTGGGCGATCCGCAGGGCACAGACCACCAGCTTCTGCTGGCCGCGGGAGAGGATCTCCGCCGCATTGTGCCCGGCCAACCGCAGCCGCAGATCGGCGCGCTGGGGACCGGCCTGGGTATGTCCCAGTTGCTGATCGCGGAACAGGGACGTGGCGAGCACTTCGCTCAGGCCGCGTTCCTTGTCCCAGCCGCGGTAGTAACTCAGGGTCAAGCCCTCGAGTGCCACCAGTTCATTCAGGGTGCGTTCGAACACCGGTTTCAAGGCCAGGATATAGGCCCGTCGGTACTCGTCGATTTCGTCGCTGGCCAGGCACAGTTCACGGTCCCAGGCCGCTTGCGATGCGGCGTCAAGTGTACCATGCCGGAGCCAGGAGTTCCGTTGACGCAGGGCCTTCTGCAGGCGCTGCCAGGCCGGCATAAAGCGAGGTTCCACGTGGAACACTCCCCAGTCGAGGAACTGCCGGCGGATCTTCGGCGCGCCTTCCAGCAGGCGGAAGCTGTCTGGATTGATCAGCTGCAGCGGCAGGGTCTCGGCCAGTTGCGCGGCGCTGCGGGCATTCTGGCCGTCGATGCGGATCTGCAGTTCGCCCTGGCGGTCGCGGGAAATGCCCAGGCTGCTGTGACCGCCACCGGCCAGTTGCACCTGGCCGAACACGGTGCAGGCCGGTTCCTCGTACTGGATTACTGGATTCAGGCGCAGGCTGCGAAAGGAGCGGGCCAGGCCGAGCAGGTGGATGGCTTCCAGCAGGCTGGTCTTGCCGCTGCCGTTGTCGCCGGACAGGAGGTTGATGCGGGGGGAGGGGGAGAGGGTCACCGGGAGCAGATTGCGCACCGCGGTGACCGTGACACGAGTAAGAGACATTAACTGGCAGACCGTTGAAGAACGTTACGAGCGAAGGTCAGGCAAGGCGGGAGAGTTTGAGGAAGCGGAGTGTACGGGTAGTACATGAGCATTCCGAAAGCGATCCCAACGCTGCATGGCCGAGCGTAGTAGTTATTCAACGGTCTGGGTTACAGGCGCATCGGCATAACAACGTAGGCCGAATCGTCGTTATCCGATTCCTGCACCAGGGCGCTGCTGTTGGCATCGGAAAGAATCAGGCGCACCTGGTCGGTGGTCATCACGCTCAGCACGTCCAGCAGGTAGCTGACGTTGAAGCCGATCTCCAGGTTGCCGCCGTTGTAGTCGACGGCGATTTCTTCCTCGGCCTCTTCCTGCTCCGGGTTGTTGGCCTGGATCTTCAATTGCCCGGCCACCAGTTGCAGGCGGATGCCACGGTACTTTTCGTTGGACAGGATCGCGGTACGGCTGAAGGCTTCACGCAGGGCCTGGCGATCGCCGAGAACCAGCTTGTCGCCGCCCTTGGGCAGGACGCGCTCGTAGTCCGGGAACTTGCCGTCCACCAGCTTGGAGGTGAAGGTGAACTCGCCGGTGGTGGCGCGGATATGGTGTTGACCCAGGACGATGCTGACGGTGCCATCCTGCTCGGTGAGCAGGCGGGCCAGTTCCAGGATGCCTTTGCGCGGCACTATCACCTGGTGCTTGTCGGCCTGTTCGATCCCGGCCTGCATCGAGCACATGGCCAGACGGTGACCGTCGGTGGCGACGGCTCGCAGCACGCCGGTCTGTACTTCCAGCAGCATGCCGTTGAGGTAGTAGCGCACGTCCTGCTGGGCCATGGCGAAACTGGTGCGTTCGATCAGCCGGCGCAGTTTGCTCTGCACCAGGGTGAAGGTGAACGAACCCGGGCCTTCCTCGACGGTCGGAAAATCGTTGGCCGGCAGGGTCGAGAGGGTGAAGCGGCTACGACCGGCCTTGACCACCAGCTTCTGCTCGTCGACGCGGATGTCGATCAGCGCGTCGTTCGGCAGGCTCTTGCAGATATCCATCAGCTTGCGCGCAGGTACCGTGATCTCGCCCGGCTCGGCCGGTTCTTCCAGGGTCACCCGGCCAACCAGTTCGACTTCCAGGTCGGTACCGGTCAACGACAGCTGCTGGCCTTCGACCACCAGCAGGACGTTGGATAGCACCGGCAAGGTCTGGCGGCGTTCGACGACGCCGGCGACCAGTTGCAGCGGTTTCAACAGGGCTTCGCGTTGAATGGTGAAATGCATGGTCTCGTCCCTTGCCTGATGGAGGTGCGCTTAGGTAGTCAGTGTGCGCAGCAGATTCTTGTAGTCTTCGCGGATGTCCGCGTCGGATTCTTTCAGTTCGGCAATCTTACGACAGGCGTGCAGCACTGTGGTGTGATCGCGCCCGCCGAAGGCGTCACCGATTTCCGGCAAGCTGTGATTGGTCAGTTCCTTGGACAGGGCCATGGCCACCTGACGCGGCCGGGCCACCGAACGGGAACGGCGCTTGGACAGCAGGTCGGAAATCTTGATCTTGTAGTAGTCGGCCACGGTGCGCTGGATATTGTCGACGCTGACCAGCTTGTCCTGCAGGGCCAGCAGATCCTTGAGCGACTCGCGGATCAGTTCGATGGTGATGTCGCGGCCCATGAAGTGCGAGTGGGCGATCACCCGTTTCAGCGCGCCTTCCAGCTCGCGCACGTTGGAGCGGATGCGCTGGGCGATAAAGAAAGCGGCGTCGTGGGGCAGGTCGACCTTGGCCTGGTCGGCCTTCTTCATCAGGATCGCCACCCGGGTTTCCAGCTCCGGCGGTTCCACTGCCACCGTCAGGCCCCAGCCGAAGCGCGACTTGAGCCGTTCTTCCAGGCCTTCGATTTCCTTGGGGTAGCGGTCGCTGGTGAGGATCACCTGCTGGCCACCTTCGAGCAAGGCGTTAAAGGTGTGGAAGAACTCCTCTTGGGAGCGCTCCTTCTTGGCGAAGAACTGGATGTCATCGATCAGCAGCGCGTCCACCGAGCGGTAGAAGCGCTTGAACTCGTTGATCGCATTGAGCTGCAGGGCCTTGACCATGTCGGCGACGAAGCGCTCGGAATGCAGGTAGACCACCTTGGCATTCGGGTTCTTCTTCAACAGGTGATTGCCCACCGCGTGCATCAGGTGGGTCTTGCCGAGGCCGACGCCACCGTACAGAAACAGGGGGTTATACCCGTGCTTTGGGTTATCGGCGACCTGCCAGGCCGCCGCCCGAGCCAACTGGTTGGACTTGCCCTCGACGAAGTTCTCGAAGGTGAAGGTGCGGTTCAGGTAGCTGGTGTGCTTGAGCGCGCCCTCGACCTGGACCGAACGCTCGCTGCGCACCGGCTGGGTCTGGGAACCGGCCATGGGGTCGAAGCTGGCACGGGAGGGTTCATTGTTCGAGGCGTTGTTGTTCGACACGCTGCTCGGCTCAGTGCGGGGCGCCGCGGAACCGTTCGAGCTGGCACTGGCCTGCGAACTGGGGGCCTGGCTCGGCTGAGGCGCGCTGATCGCCGTACGGGCCACCGCGCTGCGTTTGCTGCCTATTAATAAGGACAGGGCCGGAGCCTGGCCACCGCTGCGCTCATCCAGCAGTTCGAGCAGACGGCCCAGGTACTTGTCATTCACCCAATCGAGGACGAAGCGGTTCGGCGCGAAGACGCGCAGCTCATCGCTGTCGGCTTCGACCTGAAGCGGACGGATCCAGGTGTTGAATAGCTGGGCAGGCAGCTCGTCGCGCAAAAGTTCCACGCACTGCTGCCAAAGTTCAACGGACACGGATAACCCCTAAATCACAAAAACATCACAAAAAAGCGCGGCAAAATGCAGCCGGCATTGTAACGGTCGGCTGCCGAGTTATCCACATGAAGCGTGGCACCGAGCCAGGTGACACAGGACTGCAAAGGGGTTGTAAACAGCCCATGAACGGGTGTCCTGAGCTCTGTGGATAACCGCCCCCAGGCGCTCTGCATAAGCGGGGGTTAAAACCGGTGGATAACGTGGCTGTGGATAACCAGCCGATCTATCCCCAGCTTATCCGCACCCTGGGCACAGCCAGGGCACGGCTTGCCGACAACCTTTTGAAACCCTGCAGACCCCGCCAATTGTGGCCTGCAGCGGTTTATCCACAGAAAATGGCCTGTATAAGAGTTATTAACAGTACTAAAAAGATTTAAATATCTTCCTTATTTATATTCTTTAAGCCCTGGTACCTTTTTCCGACCGAGCTCCAGTGCTCATCTCCCATCCTCGCAGGGCAAGACGGGGCCAGGTTCACGAACCCATGGCAGGCCCAGTAAAACCGGCCCAAGGAAAAAGCTGGTTGGAAATTGACCTACCCCGCGGCTTTCTCTACAATCGCCGGTCTCTAAAAACCGGGGGCCATTCCGGCCCGTAGTCGACCCTCCAGGTATCGCACCATGAAACGCACTTTCCAACCCAGCACCATCAAGCGCGCTCGTACCCACGGTTTCCGTGCCCGTATGGCCACCAAGAACGGCCGTGCTGTCCTGTCGCGTCGTCGCGCCAAGGGCCGTAAGCGTCTGGCGGTCTGAATTCGGCACAGTCGGTGAATCGAGGCTTCGGTCGGGAAAAGCGCCTGCTCACACCCCGGCAATTCAGCGCTGTCTTCGATTCCCCCTCCGGCAAGGTGCCGGGCAAGAACGTACTGCTGCTGGCACGCAACAACGAGCTCGACCATCCCCGCCTGGGTTTGGTCATCGGCAAGAAGAGCGTCAAGCTCTCCGTTGAGCGCAACCGCATCAAGCGGGTGATTCGCGAAACCTTTCGCCTCAGCCAGGATGACCTGGTGGGGTGGGACATCGTGGTAGTCGCTCGCAAGGGCCTAGGCGATCTGGACAACCCCGAACTGATTCAACAGTTCGGCAAACTCTGGAAACGCCTGGCGCGCAGTCGACCGGCCCCGCCAACCCCAGCTGAACCTGGGGTGACCGACAATCCCCATGCGTAAACTGGCAATCGCTCCGATCCGGTTTTACCGCTACGCCATCAGTCCCTTGATGGCCAGTCATTGTCGTTTCTACCCCAGTTGCTCCTGCTACGCGCAAGAGGCCATTGAACTCCATGGTGTCTTGCGCGGTGGCTGGCTGGCCCTGCGTCGTCTCGGCCGTTGTCACCCCTGGAATCCCGGTGGTTTCGACCCGGTTCCCCCTACATCCCGCCCCTCTTCGATGGCCGAATAATCATGGATATCCAACGCTCGATCCTGATCGTCGCCCTGGCAGTCGTGTCCTACCTGATGGTTCTCCAGTGGAACCAGGACTACGGTCAAGCCGCCCTGCCGACTCAGAGTGTCACTGCCAGCAGCGCCACCCCGGCCTTGCCAGATACCTCGGTGCCATCCAGCACGGCCAGCGATGACGTGCCCAGTGCCAGCGTCGAGCACAACGAAGCGACCACCGCGGCTGCGGCGCCCAGCGACGAGTTGATCCGGGTTAAAACCGATGTGCTGCAACTGGCCATCGACCCCCGGGGCGGCGACATAGTCCAGCTCAAGCTGCCGCAATACCCGCGCCGCCAGGATCGTCCGGATGTGCCCTTCCAGCTATTCGATAACGGCGTGGAGCGCACCTACCTGGCGCAAAGCGGCCTGACCGGCAGCAATGCACCGGACAAGCCCAGCGGTCGTGCCCTGTGGAGCAGCGAGCAGCGCGAGTACCAGTTGGGGACCGACCAGGAACAACTGGTCGTCGACCTGAAGCTGAACGAAGGCGGGATCCAGTACATCAAGCGCTTCAGTTTCAAGCGCGGCTTGAACCCCGAGTGCTCGGCCAAGGAACAGCAGCAGAAGAAGACTGGCTGCATCAATGCCGATGGCTACCAGGTCGAAGTGACCTACCTGATCGACAACCAGAGCGGTGCGGCCTGGAGCGGCAACCTGTTCGCCCAGCTCAAGCGCGACAGCAGCGATGACCCCTCGTCCAGCACCGCCACCGGTACCGCCACCTACCTGGGTGCCGCGCTCTGGACCAAGGAAGAGCCGTACAAGAAAGTCTCGATGAGCGACATCGACAAACAGCCCATCAAGGAAAGCGTGCAGGGCGGCTGGGTCGCCTGGCTGCAGCACTACTTCGTGACCGCCTGGGTACCGGCGCCGAACGACAGCAATGTGGTGCAGACCCGCAAGGACAGCAAAGGCAACTACATCATCGGTTTCACCGGCCCGGCGCTGAACCTCGCCCCTGGCGAACAAGGCCAGACGAGCGCCACCCTGTATGCCGGTCCCAAGAGCCAGCAGCACCTGAAAACCCTGTCGCCCGGCCTGGAACTGACGGTCGACTACGGCATTCTCTGGTTTATCGCCCAGCCGATCTTCTGGCTGTTGGGGCATATCCAGGCGATCCTGGGCAACTGGGGCTTTTCGATCATAGTCCTGACCATCCTGATCAAACTGGCCTTCTTCCCGCTGTCCGCCGCCAGCTACAAATCCATGGCCCGCATGCGCGCCGTGGCGCCCAAGCTGGCCGCGCTGAAGGAACAGCATGGCGATGACCGGCAGAAAATGTCCCAGGTCATGATGGAGCTGTACAAGAAGGAGAAGATCAATCCCCTGGGCGGCTGCCTGCCGATCCTGGTGCAGATGCCGGTCTTCCTCGCCCTGTACTGGGTGCTGCTGGAAAGCGTGGAAATGCGCCAGGCACCCTGGCTGCTCTGGATCACCGACCTGTCGATCAAGGATCCGTTCTTCATCCTGCCGATCATCATGGGCGTGACCATGTTTATCCAGCAGCAGTTGAACCCGACGCCGCCGGACCCCATGCAGGCCAAGGTGATGAAGCTGATGCCGATCATCTTCACCTTCTTCTTCCTCTGGTTCCCCGCCGGTCTGGTGCTGTACTGGGTGGTCAACAACTGCCTGTCCATCGCCCAGCAGTGGTACATTACCCGCAAGATCGAAGCAGCCGCCAAGAAGGTGCTCGCTTAAGCAGGGCCTTGAACGGCACGGCTTGCAAGAACCTGACGCCCCCTCGTGGGGCGTTTTGGTATGTGGGTTTTAGGGGACGGCGGCTCCGTAGGGTGCGTTCAGCACACCGAAACAGAGCTGCGTTCGACGATTAAGCCGCACGTGGATACCGTCCCTGCCCCGGATTGCGCCAAGGCTTATCCGGGCTACGCTCGCCGAGCCACGAGACGCTATTTACGACCACCTGAACTCTTACACCGATACGAGCCGCCCATGCCTAGACTCCGTGACACCATAGCCGCAGTCGCCACCGCCCAGGGTCGCGGCGGCGTGGGCATAGTCCGGGTCTCCGGGCCCCTGGCGGGCCACATCGCCCTGGCGGTCAGCGGCCGCGAACTGACGCCCCGCTACGCCCACTACGGCGCTTTCGCCGACGGCAACGGCCAGGTGCTCGACCAGGGCCTGGCCCTGTATTTCCCCGGCCCGCACTCCTTTACCGGCGAAGACGTGCTGGAGCTCCAGGGCCATGGCGGCCCGGTGGTGCTCGACCTGCTGCTGCGCCGCTGCCTGGAACTGGGCGCACGCCTGGCTAATCCGGGCGAATTCAGCGAACGGGCCTTTCTCAACGATAAGCTCGACCTGGCCCAGGCCGAAGCCATCGCCGACTTGATCGAAGCCAGTTCGGAACAGGCTGCGCGCAATGCCCTGCGCTCGCTCCAGGGTGAGTTCTCCCGCCGGGTGCATGGCTTGACCGAACGGCTGATCGCCCTGCGTATCTATGTCGAGGCGGCCATCGACTTTCCCGAGGAGGAAATCGACTTCCTCGCCGACGGCCATGTGCTGGGCTTGCTCGATGGGGTGCGCGCCGATCTGGCCGGGGTGCTGCGCGAAGCCGGCCAGGGGGCCCTGCTGCGCGACGGCATGACTGTGGTGATCGCCGGCCGACCGAATGCCGGCAAATCCAGCCTGCTCAATGCCCTGGCCGGCCGCGAGGCGGCCATAGTCACCGAAATCGCCGGCACCACCCGGGATGTGCTGCGCGAACATATCCACCTCGATGGCATGCCCCTGCATGTGGTGGACACCGCCGGTTTGCGCGAGACCCAGGACCAGGTGGAACGCATTGGCGTTGCCCGGGCCCTGGAAGCCATCGCCCAGGCCGACCGGATCCTGCTGGTGGTCGATGCCACGGCCCCCGAGGCCCTGGACCCCTTCGCCCTCTGGCCGGAGTTTCTCGCCAAGCGACCCGATCCGGCCAAGGTCACCCTGATCCGCAACAAGGCCGACCTGAGCGGCGAGCCCATTGGCCTGGACAGCTGCGCCGATGGTCATGTGACCCTCAGCCTGTCGGCCAAGTCCAGTGCCGGCCTCGAATTGCTGCGCGAACACCTGAAAGCCTGCATGGGCTATGAGCAGACCGCGGAAAGCGGTTTCAGCGCCCGCAGGCGCCACCTGGAGGCCCTGCGCCAGGCCAGTGCCAGCCTCGAGCATGGCCGCGCCCAGCTGACCCTGGCCGGCGCCGGCGAACTGCTGGCCGAAGACCTGCGCCAGGCCCAGCAGAGCCTGGGCGAAATCACCGGCGCCTTCAGCTCCGATGACCTGCTGGGGCGGATCTTTTCCAGCTTCTGTATCGGTAAATAAGGAGCAAGCTTTAAGCCACAAGCCGCAAGCGCTTCGGTGAAACCCGCTGCTGAACCGCGCACAGCTCATATGCGCCGCAACCCATACCACACTTCGTCATACCCGCGAAGGCGGGTATCCAGGTAGGGCGTGATGGGTTACGTGTGGGTACGCAAGCCGTCGTAGGAGCGGGCCATGCCCGCGATAACCGCCCCTCTCCCCCAAATGCATCCGTCGAGGTTCCATCAGATTGAGGATCGCCAGCAAGCTGGCTCCTACAGGTGCCACTTCGGCCGCTCATTTTGCTTGAAGCTTATGGCTTTACGCTTGTCGCTTCCCTCCATAAGCCCTGTGGAAAACCCGGCCTAAGGTCGGTCGATAAGCGGGGGGTAAAACTGAGGATAAAGCCCCCTGTGGACAAGTGGCCCTTTCATCCACAGGCTCAAGGCGCTTATCCAAGCCCCTTATGGCCACCTGGGCACAGCCTTATACAAGGCGCAAAGCCATGGCTAGAAAGGCCTGCAGCAATCTATCCACAGAAAAGACGCTTATAAGTAATAAACATAAAAACAAAGCTTTATAAACTTTCTTTCATTTAATTCTTATTAACCGCAGCCTCTTCACCCAGACGAAGCGCTGGCTATTTTTTGTGCAGAAGGCTTCTTTCAGGACGGCTAAGTGCCTATACTTGCCGGCTTTCCGCTTTTCCGATAAAAGCCCCTCCCCATTTCTCAACAGGCACGAGGTGCGTGGTGGATTTCCCTTCCCGTTTTGATGTGATCGTGATCGGCGGTGGCCATGCCGGCACCGAAGCTGCGCTCGCGGCTGCACGCATGGGCGTCAAGACCCTGCTGCTGACCCACAACGTGGAAACCCTGGGGCAGATGAGCTGCAACCCGGCGATCGGCGGCATCGGCAAAAGCCACCTGGTCAAGGAAATCGACGCCCTGGGCGGCGCCATGGCCCAGGCCACCGACCTGGGCGGCATCCAGTTCCGCGTGTTGAACAGCCGCAAGGGCCCGGCGGTCCGTGCGACCCGTGCCCAGGCCGACCGCGTGCTGTACAAGGCGGCGATCCGTCATAGCCTGGAAAACCAGGAGAACCTGTGGATCTTCCAGCAGGCCTGCGACGACCTGATAGTCGAGCAGGACCAGGTGCGGGGCGTGGTCACCCAGATGGGCCTGCGGATTTTCGCCGAGTCCGTGGTATTGACCACCGGGACCTTCCTCGGCGGACTGATCCATATCGGCTTGCAGAACTATTCCGGCGGTCGGGCCGGCGATCCGCCGTCCATCGCTCTGGCCCAGCGCCTGCGTGAACAACCGCTGCGCGTCGGTCGCCTGAAAACCGGTACCCCGCCACGGATCGACGGCCGTTCGGTGGACTATTCGGTGATGACCGAACAACCGGGCGACACGCCGATTCCGGTGATGTCCTTCCTCGGCAACCAGGCCCAGCATCCGCGCCAAGTCAGCTGCTGGATCACCCACACCAATGCCCGGACCCACGAGATCATCGCCGCCAACCTGAACCGCTCGCCCATGTACTCCGGGGTGATCGAAGGCGTCGGTCCGCGCTATTGCCCGTCGATCGAAGACAAGATCCATCGCTTCGCCGACAAGGACAGCCACCAGATCTTCATCGAACCCGAAGGCCTGACCACCCATGAGCTGTACCCGAACGGGATTTCCACCTCCCTGCCCTTCGATGTGCAGCTGGACCTGGTGCGTTCGATCCGCGGCATGGAGAACGCCCATATCGTGCGGCCTGGCTACGCCATCGAATACGACTACTTCGATCCGCGGGACCTGAAGTACAGCCTGGAAACCAAGGTCATAGCCGGGCTGTTCTTCGCCGGGCAGATCAACGGCACCACGGGTTACGAGGAAGCCGGCGCCCAGGGGCTGCTGGCCGGGGCCAACGCCGCCCTGCGAGCCCAGGGCAAGGACAGCTGGTGTCCGCGCCGCGACGAGGCCTACATCGGCGTGCTGGTCGACGACCTGATCACCCTGGGCACCCAGGAGCCCTACCGCATGTTCACCTCCCGGGCCGAGTATCGGTTGATCCTGCGCGAAGACAACGCCGACCTGCGCCTGACCGAGAAGGGTCGCGAGCTGGGCCTGGTGGATGACGCCCGCTGGGCCGCCTTCACGGCCAAGCGCGAGGCCATAGTCCTGGAAGAGCAGCGGCTGAAAAGCACCTGGGTGCAGCCCGGTACGCCCCAGGGCGAGGCCATCGCCCAACGTTTCGGCACGCCCCTGAGCCATGAGTACAACCTGCTCAACCTGCTGACCCGCCCGGAAATCGACTACGCCGGGCTGATCGCGATCACCGGCGGCGGCTGCGCGGACCCCCTGGTGGCCGAGCAGGTGGAGATCAAGACCAAGTACGCCGGGTATATCGACCGCCAGCAGGACGAGATCGCCCGGCTGCGGGCCAGCGAGGACACCGCCCTGCCGGAGGATATCGACTACAACGGCATTTCCGGCCTGTCCAAGGAGATCCAGCTCAAGCTCGGCCAGGCGCGTCCTCAGACCCTGGGTCAGGCCTCGCGGATTCCCGGCGTCACCCCGGCGGCCATCTCCCTGCTGCTGATCCACCTGAAAAAACGCAGTGCCGGCCGTCAGCTGGAGCACAGCGCCTGATGGCCCCGGTCACGGCGAATCAGGCCGACGAACTCGCGGCCGGTGCCCGCACCCTGGGCGTCGCGCTGAGCGCGGAGCAGCACGGCCTATTGCTGGCCTACCTGGCCTTGCTGGTCAAATGGAACAAGGCCTACAACCTGACGGCGGTGCGCGACCCCGACGAGATGGTCTCGCGCCACCTGCTCGACAGCCTCAGCGTGGTGCCCTTCGTCGCCCTGGGCGGCGACCGCTGGCTGGACGTGGGCAGCGGTGGCGGCATGCCCGGCGTGCCCCTGGCCATCCTGTTCCCCGACAAGCTTTTCACCCTGCTCGACAGCAACGGCAAGAAAACCCGCTTCCTGACCCAGGTCAAACTGGAGCTGAAACTGGCCAATCTTGAAGTTATCCACAGCCGGGTGGAACAACTGCAACCGCCTCAGCCCTTCGCGGGCATCGTCTCGCGAGCCTTCAGTTCCCTGGAAGATTTCAGCAACTGGACCCGTCACCTGGGCGACGGGCAGACCCAGTGGCTGGCGATGAAGGGCGTACACCCGGACGATGAACTCCAGGCGCTGCCCGTCGACTTCCGCCTCGAGGACACCCAGGTGCTCAAGGTTCCGGGTTGCCAAGGCCAGCGCCATTTGCTGATACTGCGGCGCACTCTATGAGCAGGGAAACGGACAGCCATGGCTAAGGTATTCGCAATCGCCAACAAGAAAGGCGGCGTGGGCAAGACCACCACCTGCATCAACCTGGCGGCCTCCCTGGTGGCGACCAAGCGTCGGGTGCTGTTGATCGACCTGGATCCCCAGGGCAACGCCACCATGGGCAGCGGCATCGACAAGCACGCCCTGGAGCATTCGATCTACGACGTGCTGATCGGCGAGTGCGACCTGGTCCAGGCCATGCAGTTTTCCGAGCATGGCGGTTACCAGCTGTTGCCGGCCAACCGCGACCTGACCGCCGCCGAAGTCAGCCTGCTGGAGATGGACTTCAAGGAAAACCGCCTGCGCCAGGCGCTGGCGCCGATCCGCGAGAATTACGACTACATCCTGATCGACTGCCCGCCGGCCCTGAGCATGCTCACGGTCAACGCCCTGGTGGCCGCGGATGGGGTGATCATCCCCATGCAGTGCGAGTATTACGCGCTGGAGGGGCTGTCCGACCTGGTCAACACCGTGCAGCGCATCGCCAAGTTGCTCAACCCGACGCTGAAGATCGAAGGCCTGCTGCGCACCATGTACGACCCGCGCATCAGCCTGACCAACGACGTGTCCAACCAGCTGAAGGAACATTTCAGCGAGCAGCTGTACCAGACGGTCATTCCGCGCAACGTGCGCCTGGCCGAGGCGCCGAGCTTCGGCATGCCGGCGCTGGTCTACGACAAGCAATCCCGTGGGGCCATCGCCTACCTGACCCTGGCCGGCGAACTGGTTCGCCGCCAGCGCAGTGGCGCCCACACCGCAACCGCATAAGGAATCCCATGGCTGTCAAAAAACGAGGGCTGGGACGCGGCTTGGATGCCCTGCTGGGAGGCACCAGCGTCAACGCCTTGCAGGAAGAAGCCCTACAGGTCGACACCCGCGAGCTGCAGTACGTCCCCCTGGACCTAATCCAGCGCGGCAAATACCAGCCGCGACGCGACATGGACGCCACCGCGCTCGAGGAGCTGGCTCAGTCGATCAAGGCCCAGGGCGTGATGCAGCCGATCGTGATCCGTCCGATTGGCGGCGGGCGTTTCGAAATAGTCGCCGGCGAGCGCCGCTGGCGCGCCAGCCAGCAGGCCGGTCTGGACAAGATTCCGGCCATGGTCCGCGATGTACCCGACGAAGCGGCGATCGCCATGGCGCTGATCGAGAACATCCAGCGCGAAGACCTCAACCCCATCGAGGAAGCCGTGGCGCTGCAGCGCCTGCAGCAGGAATTCCAGCTAACCCAGCAACAGGTCGCCGAGGCGGTGGGCAAGTCGCGGGTTACCATCACCAACCTGCTGCGCCTGATAGCCCTGCCGGAAGAGATCAAGATCCTGCTCTCCCACGGCGATCTGGAAATGGGCCATGCCCGGGCTTTGCTCGGTTTGCCGGCCGAGCAGCAGACCGAAGGCGCGCGACATGTTGTCGCACGTGGGCTGACCGTGCGTCAGACCGAGGCCCTGGTGCGCCAGTGGTTGAGCACCAAGGAAAAGCCGAAAACCGAGGTCAAGGCCGACCCGGATATCAGTCGCCTGGAACAGCGCCTGGCCGAGCGCCTGGGCTCTGCGGTGCAGATCAAGCACGGCCAGAAGGGCAAGGGCCAGTTGGTGATCCGCTACAACTCCCTGGACGAGTTGCAAGGGGTGCTGGCCCACATCCGCTGAAACATCTTGCCCTGTAGTGGGGCAGGGAAATCACTACCTGGCAGTTGAACGGGGGGTGAACCGCCCCTATACTCTGCGCGCATTTTGTCGGCACAAAATATGCCAATTCGTATGCCAATTCAGTGATTTAAGGCAGCCGACGGCAGAGGGGAACTGGGGATGGATGTACGCACGCCAAATCGGCTGCCTTTCCATCGGGTGCCGGTGTTTCCGGTGCTGCTGGCCCAACTGGTCGTGGTGGTGCTGGCCGCTGTCGTGTTGTGGCAGTCGGTGGGCCCGGTGGCCGGGTACTCTGGGTTGTGTGGGGGCTTGATCGCCTGGCTGCCCAACCTGTATTTCGCCCACAAGGCGTTCCGTTTTAGCGGGGCGCGGGCGGCGCAAGCCATAGTCCGGTCGTTTTATGCCGGCGAAGCGGGAAAATTAATTCTGACGGCAGTGCTTTTTGCACTAACGTTTGCAGGCGTGAAGCCATTGGAGGCGCTGGCGGTATTCGGCGTCTTCGTGTTGACCCAGTTGGTCAACTGGTTCGCTCCCCTGTTGATGAAAACAAGACTTTCGAGACCTTAGGGCGTTTGAGGCAACCATGGCAGCAGAAACCGCTTCGGGCTACATCCAGCACCACTTGCAGAACCTGACTTTCGGGCGACTGGCCAACGGCGAGTGGGGCTTTGCCCACACCGCGCTGGAAGCCAAGGAAATGGGCTTCTGGGCCTTCCACGTCGACACCCTGGGCTGGTCCGTTGCACTGGGCGTGATTTTCGTTCTGCTGTTCCGTATGGCGGCGAAAAAGGCCACCTCCGGTCAGCCGGGCGCCCTGCAGAACTTCGTCGAAGTCATGGTCGAGTTCGTCGATGGCAGCGTCAAGGACACCTTCCATGGCCGCAACCCGCTGATCGCACCCCTGGCGTTGACTATCTTCGTCTGGATCTTCCTGATGAACGCCATCGACCTGATCCCGGTCGACTGGATTCCCCAGGTGGCGATGCTGGTCTCGGGCAACGAACACGTGTTCTTCCGCGCCGTGCCGACCACCGACCCGAACGCAACCCTGGGCATGGCCCTGTCGGTCTTCGCGCTGATCATTTTCTACAGCATCAAGGTCAAGGGCATCGGCGGCTTCCTCGGCGAACTGACCCTGCACCCGTTCGGCAGCAAGAACATTGCCGTGCAGATCCTGCTGATCCCGATCAACTTCCTGCTGGAATTCGTGACCCTGGTGGCCAAGCCGATCTCCCTGGCGCTGCGGTTGTTCGGCAACATGTATGCGGGCGAGCTGGTGTTTATCCTGATCGCCGTGATGTTCGGCAGTGGTCTGCTCTGGCTCAGTGGCCTGGGCGTGGTGCTGCAGTGGGCGTGGGCGGTGTTCCACATCCTGATCATCACCCTGCAGGCCTTTATCTTCATGATGCTGACCATCGTCTACCTGTCGATGGCGCACGAAGATAACCATTAAGAACACCCAGCCACGGCCTTCACGGGCCGTGGCCGGGAAGACTCGATGGGGCCCGCAAGGGCAGATTCAATCGATTTTGCTTTACCGTTTTACCTTATAAAACCTTAACCAATACGACGTAAAAGTCGGGAGGAAAGATGGAAACTGTAGTTGGTCTGACCGCGATCGCCGTTGCACTGCTGATTGGCCTGGGTGCCCTGGGTACCGCCATTGGTTTCGGCCTGTTGGGCGGCAAATTCCTGGAAGGCGCTGCGCGTCAACCGGAAATGGTTCCGATGCTGCAAGTGAAAATGTTCATCGTGGCTGGTCTGCTCGATGCCGTGACCATGATCGGTGTGGGTATTGCCCTGTTCTTCACCTTCGCGAACCCCTTCGTTGGTCAACTGGCAGGCTAATCACTCGGTTTCCGAGTGATGGGTTTGACGGACAACGAACGAGCGAGGTGTTGGCGTGAACATTAATGCAACCCTGATTGGCCAATCCGTTGCCTTCTTCATCTTTGTGCTGTTCTGCATGAAGTTCGTGTGGCCTCCGGTCATCACGGCTTTGCGGGATCGTCAGAAGAAGATTGCAGAGGGTCTGGACGCTGCCAGTCGTGCGGCGCGTGATCTGGAGTTGGCCCACGAGAAAGTGGGTCAGCAACTGCGCGAAGCCAAGGCTCAGGCAGCTGAAATCATCGAGCAAGCCAAGAAGCGCGGTACCCAGATCGTCGACGAAGCTCGCGATCAGGCACGTGTCGAAGGCGAGCGCCTGAAGACTCAGGCTCAGGCCGAGATCGAACAGGAACTGAACAGCGTCAAAGACGCCCTGCGTGCCCAACTGGGCAGCCTGGCGGTCAGCGGTGCTGAGAAGATCCTGGGTGCTTCCATCGACCAAAACGCGCATGCGGAGCTGGTTGCGAAACTGGCAGCCGAAATTTAAGCGAGGGCGCGATCATGGCAGAACTGACCACGCTGGCCCGACCTTACGCCAAGGCTGCCTTTGAGTACGCTCAGGCCCACCAGCAACTGGCCAATTGGTCAGCCATGCTCGGCCTGGCTGCGGCGGTGTCGCAAGACGACACCCTGCAGCGCATGCTCAAGGCTCCGCGTCTGACGAGTACAGATAAAGCCAACACGTTTATTGACGTGTGTGGTGACAAGTTCGACGCTCAGGTACGAAATTTCATCCACGTAGTCGCCGAAAACAGCCGTTTGGTGCTGTTGCCGGAAATCGCCGAATTGTTCGAGCTGTTGAAAGCCGAACAGGAAAAATCGGTCGACGTGGAAGTCACCAGTGCCTTCGCATTGAACGATGAACAGCAAGACAAACTCGCCAAGGTTCTCAGTGCACGGCTCGGCCGGGAAGTGCGCCTGCACGCTGCGGAGGACGCCACCTTGATCGGTGGTGTCGTGATCCGCGCCGGCGACCTGGTTATCGATGGCTCAGTTCGCGGCAAACTCGCGCAACTAGCCGAAGCATTGAAATCTTGAGTTTGAAGGGGCAGCAGAGCAATGCAGCAACTCAATCCTTCCGAAATAAGTGAAATCATCAAGGGTCGCATCGACAAACTCGATGTGGCCTCCCAAGCCCGCAACGAAGGCACTGTCGTCAGCGTGTCTGACGGTATCGTGCGGATTCACGGTCTCGCCGACGTCATGTACGGTGAAATGATCGAGTTCCCCGGTGGCGTCTACGGTATGGCCATGAACCTGGAGCGCGACTCTGTCGGCGCCGTGGTTCTCGGTGCCTACCAGAGCCTCGCCGAAGGCATGAGTGCCAAGTGCACCGGCCGTATCCTGGAAGTGCCGGTTGGTCCGGAACTGCTGGGTCGCGTGGTCGATGCCCTGGGTAATCCGGTCGACGGTAAAGGCCCGCTGAACAACGTCGCTACCGACGCGGTTGAGAAGGTTGCACCGGGCGTGATCTGGCGTAAGTCGGTCGACCAGCCGGTGCAGACCGGCTACAAGGCCGTCGATGCCATGATCCCGGTTGGCCGTGGCCAGCGCGAGCTGATCATCGGCGACCGTCAGATCGGCAAGACCGCTCTGGCGATCGACGCGATCATCAACCAGAAGAACAGCGGCATCTACTGCGTCTACGTGGCTATCGGTCAGAAGCAATCGACCATCGCCAACGTGGTACGCAAGCTGGAAGAAAACGGCGCCCTGGCTAACACCATCATCGTCGCCGCCAGTGCTTCCGAATCCGCCGCGCTGCAGTTCATTGCACCCTACGCCGGCTGCACCATGGGCGAGTACTTCCGCGACCGTGGCGAAGACGCGCTGATCGTCTATGACGATCTGTCCAAGCAGGCCGTGGCGTATCGCCAGATATCCCTGCTGCTGCGCCGTCCGCCAGGCCGTGAAGCCTACCCGGGCGACGTGTTCTATCTCCACAGCCGTCTGCTGGAGCGCGCATCCCGCGTTTCTGAAGACTATGTCGAGCAGTTCACCAAGGGCGCAGTGAAAGGCAAGACCGGTTCCTTGACCGCGCTGCCGATCATCGAAACCCAGGCTGGCGACGTTTCCGCGTTCGTTCCGACCAACGTGATCTCGATCACCGACGGTCAGATCTTCCTGGAATCGGCCATGTTCAACTCCGGCATCCGTCCGGCTGTGAACGCCGGTGTGTCGGTGTCCCGTGTGGGCGGTGCCGCTCAGACCAAGATCATCAAGAAACTGTCCGGTGGTATCCGTACCGCGCTGGCTCAGTACCGTGAACTGGCGGCTTTCGCCCAGTTCGCCTCCGATCTGGACGAAGCCACCCGCAAGCAGCTCGAGCATGGTCAGCGCGTTACCGAGCTGATGAAGCAGAAGCAGTACGCGCCCATGTCCATCGCTGATATGGCGTTGTCCCTGTATGCCGCCGAACGTGGCTTCCTGCAGGACATCGAGATCGCCAAGATCGGCAGCTTCGAGCAGGCCCTGATTGCTTACTTCAACCGCGATCACGCCGAGCTTATGGCCAAGATCAACGTGAAGGGTGACTTCAATGACGAAATCGACGCGGGCATGAAAGCCGGTATCGAGAAGTTCAAGGCCACCCAAACCTGGTAAGCCGTGATGGGGGCCCACGGGCCCCCATCCTGCTAGCCGATAGGTGTACCTATATAGGTGTTGCATGGCAGGCGCAAAAGAGATTCGCAGCAAGATTGCGAGCATCAAAAGCACGCAAAAGATCACCAGCGCCATGGAAAAGGTGGCTGTCAGCAAGATGCGCAAGGCTCAGATGCGCATGGCTGCCAGCCGTCCCTACGCGGACCGTATCCGCCAGGTGATTGGTCATCTGGCCAACGCTAACCCGGAATACCGTCACCCCTTCATGATCGAGCGCGAAATCAAGCGCATCGGCTATGTGGTGGTGAGCAGTGACCGTGGTCTGTGCGGTGGCTTGAACACCAACCTGTTCAAGGCGTTGGTCCGGGACATGGCGGTGAACCGCGAACAAGGCGTGGAGATCGATCTCTGCGTGATCGGCAGCAAGGGTTCGGCATTTTTCCGCAACTTCGGCGGTAACGTCGTCGCGGCGATCAGCCACCTGGGCGAAGAGCCATCGATCAATGATCTGATCGGCAGCGTCAAGGTCATGCTGGATGCTTACCTGGAAGGCCGGATCGATCGCCTGTCCGTGGTTTCCAACAAGTTCGTCAACACGATGACGCAGAAGCCGACAGTGGAGCAGTTGATTCCGCTGGAAGCCGATCCGGATCAAGATCTCAAGCATCACTGGGACTATCTCTACGAAC
>DATDTH010000597.1:0-6455 GCA_035290985.1 Pseudomonas sp.
GAGGAACTGCTGGTCCAGCACGAACACTATCGCAACGAGCAGGATGGCCTGCAGCACGAGCAGCGCGGCGGCACCCAGGAGCTGATGCGCCTGGAACGCGAGATCAGCGAGCTGCAGCGCTGGCTCGGCGAGCTGTCGGTGCTGAAGAACCGCTTTGCCCTGGTCAACGATGCCCAGGTCCTGGAGCAGCAGTTGCTGGCGGCCAAGGACGCCCACGACGAGCTGGCCGGTGCCCTGGCCCAGTCCCGGCAGTTCAGCGCCGAGGACCTGGAGGAGCGCCTGCGCGACCTGGAAAAACGCCTGAAATCGGTGAAGCAGCAGCTCGAGCACGCCGATAACAACAGCTATGCGCGCCTGCGCGAAGAATTCACCCAGCAGGATGTCGAGCGCCTGATGCGCCTGTTCAACGGCGCCCTGTTCAGCCTGCCCCTGGGTGAAAACGGCATCGCCCTGGACGAGGACGGCGCCTGGGTGAAATCCCTGGAAGCGCTGCTCGAACGCTTCAAGGGCGAGCGTTTCGACGTGCCCGGCCTGTCCATCGACCTGTCCCATATCGAACCGCCGGCCCTGCAGGCCCTGGCCGACCGCGCCGCCCTGCGCGATCAAAAGGAACGTCTGGACAAGGAACTCAAGCAGCTCAAGACCCAGCAGGCCGTGGCGGCCGACCGCGCCGCCAGCAAGGCGCAGACCGAGACCCTGTACCAGCAGGTGCTGGATGCGCAGAAGGCCCTGGAGGACTTCCGCCGCAGCCAGACCCTGGCCGTGGAGGAGCCGGACAAGCTCGAACGCCTGGCCCAGCTGGAAGCCGCCCAGGACGACCTCACGCGCGCCAGCGACGCCTTCACCGAACGGGTCCAGCAACTCTCGGCCCGCTTGCAGCTGGTCGGTCGCCAGCTGGCCGACCTGGAAGCCAAGGAGCGCACCCTGGAGGACGCCTTGCGCCGCCGCCAGCTGCTGCCTGCGGACCTGCCGTTCGGCACGCCCTTTATGGACCCGGTGGACGACTCGCTGGATAACCTGCTGCCGCTGCTCAACGACTACCAGGACGCCTGGCAGGGCCTGCAGCGCATCGACGGGCAGATCGACGCGCTCTACGCGCAGATCCGCCTCAAGGGCGTGGCCAAGTTCGACAGCGAGGAGGATGTGGAACGCCGCCTGCACCTGCTGATCAACGCCTATGCCCACCGCCAGGACGAAGCCCTGACCCTGGGCAAGGCGCGCCGCGCGGCAGTTACCGACATCGCCCGCACCCTGCGCAATATCCGCAGCGACTACGACAACCTGGAACACCAACTGGCGCTGTTCAACCGCGAGATCAACAAGCGCCAGGTCTCCAACCTGGAGAGCTTTCGCATCACCCTGGCGCCGAACAAGGACGCACTCAAGCATATCGACCAGATCATCCACAGTGCCGGCCAGTACGAGGAAGGCGAGACCCTCTCGGTTTTCGACCTGCAGCAGGGCGCCGATCAGGATGTGAAGAACGAAGAGGCCAAGGAGTACCTGGCGCGCCTGGTGGCGGCCAACCACAACCAGCTGGGCCTGAAGGACCTGTTCGAGCTGGCGTTCGAGATCACCAAGGTCGGCGGTGTGCCGGTGGTGCACACCGACATCGACGGCGCGGCCTCCAACGGCACCACCATGACCATCAAGGCGCTGACCAATATGTACCTGTTGCTGCACCTGATGGACCGCGAGCAGGCCGGCAAGATTCGCCTGCCCTACTACCTGGACGAGGCGGCGGACATCGACGAACGCAACCAGCAGGCCCTGATCGAAACCAGCCTGCAGCTGGGCTTCGTGCCGATTCTGGCCTCGGTCAAACCCCAGGTCTCGGCCCATGTGGCCATCGACCTGGAAGGCGGCAGCGGCCCTGGAGGGATCTATATCGACGAGGCTGACTGGAAATACATCCGTCGCCGCGAGACGGACAAGGTCGAGGAACCGGCCTGAGGAAATCAGGATTCGCGGGTTTCACCTAGCGGCCCCACCCTGGCGCATGAGCGCGCTCTGCGCCCCTCGCCCATTTATGGGAGAGGGGTTGGGGGAGAGGGCTGTAGCAGCCCGAGACAGCGCTTTGACGAGGCCTGCTATCAGGGCTTCGCCAGGGCTATCTTCGGCGCCCAGGCCATCCACGCCTCGTTGACCTCGTCATGCAGGGAGAAGGTCTGCCCAGGCTGGGCGGGACCGCCCATTTCCGGGTTGTTCGGCGTGGCGAAAGCGATGCCGCCTTCCAGCAGCGCCTCCAGGGACTCGGTGCGGATCTTCAGGCCCTTGAACAAGCCGGCGTCCACACCTATGCCGCTGGCGTTCCAGAAGCGGCTGCTGCTGCGCACCAGGGGCGCGTAACGAGGCTCGATCAGCACATGGACCAGCACCCGATCGGAGGTCGGCCCCAGTTCGAAATGGGTCACCTTGCCCACCGGCACCTCCCGGTAGCTGACCACCACCCCGGGCTTGATCGAGCCGCGGCGGGGGGCGCTAAGCAACAGTTTCAGGCCCAGCTCCCGCGTCGTGGCCGTTGGCACCTCCTGGAGGACCGTGAAGCGAGTCTGCAGCGCGGAGCCCTTGGCCGCGGGCTGCACCTCCAGGTAGAGCCCGCTGACCAGGGTTTCCAGGTTGGCCGTGCGCACCAGCCCCAGTTCCGGCTTGACCACCCAGAACTGGCTGCCGGCGCGGGCGATGCGCTCGCCGGCCTCGGTGATTCGGGCATGCAGCAACACCGCCTGCAGGTCGTCAGTCAGCTCGACCCGCTCCACCTTACCGACATCCAGGCCCTTGAAGCGGATCGGCGTACCGGGCCGCAAGCCATCGCCACTGCTGACCCTAAGCTCCAGCTCGACCCCGCGCTGCAAAGCCTCGTCACGATCGGAATAGAGGCTGAATTTCTGGATACCTTTGCTGGGAAAGGACGCCTTGGCATCCGGGGTCTCGAAGGAGATGCCACCGGACAACAGGCTCTGCAGGGACTCGCTCTTGACCTCGATACCGGAGAGGCCGCCGGTCAGGGTAATGCCGCTGGCATTCCAGAAGCGCGTCGAGCTGTTTATCAGCGAGACGTATTCGGGCTGGATATGCACCCCCAGCGCCACCCGTTGGCGATCCCGCGACAGCTGGAAGCTCTGCACCGAGCCGACCTTGAGCTGGCGGTAGAGAATCGGGCTGCCGACTTCCAGTGAGCCCAGGGCATCGCTGAACAGCACCAGGTGAAGACCGGGGGCACTGAGGTCCAGGGGGGGTGGTTTGCTCAGGGCGACGAACTCACGGCTGGTGGCTGCACCCTTCTCGCCCGGACGCACGGCGATGTAGTTGCCGCGCACCAGGGCTTCCAGACCTGTGATCCCGGCCAGGGAGATCGAGGGCTTGACTACCCAGAAGTCGGTGCCCTCCACCAGGTAGTCTTCAGCCCGGGGGTCGAGCATCAGTTCGGCGGTGGCCGTACTCAGATCGCTATCGGGTTTCAGGGCCTTCAGGGTACCCACCTGGATGCCCTTGAACATCACCGGCGTGCGCCCGGCCTGCAGACCCTCGAAGTCGCTCAGCTTAACCTTGACCTTGATCCCGGCCTGGGCCGCGTCGAAGTCTTCGTAGAGCCGGAACGGCAGGCTCGGATCGGTGGGCGGGCTGTCCTGACGCTCCTCGGGCGTGGCGAAGGCGATCCCGCCTGCGACTATGCTGGCCAGGGACTCGCTGCGTACCTTGATGCCGGACAGGTCAGCATCCACCGTGATGCCACTGGCATTCCAGAAGCGCGTGTGCTTGCGCACCAGGTTGGCGTAGGTCGGCTCGATAAAGACCTTGACCTCTACGGTCGTCTGGTCCGCCCCCAATATGTAGCTTTTAACCCGGCCGACCTGGATCTGCTTGTAAAAGACCGGGCTGTCGCGGCCCAGCGAGCCCAGGCGCTCGGCCTTCAGGGTCAGGTGCAGGCCCGCCACGGTATCGGCGAGCGGCGGTGCTTCGGACAGCGCCGTGAATTTCCTCGTGGGTTCGCCATCGCCGGGGCTGGCGGCGATGTAGTTACCCGAAACCAGGGTCTCCAGACCGGTGATCCCGGCCAGGGTCACGCTCGGCTTGACCAGCCAGAAGCGCGTGTTTTTTTGCAGGTGGGGCTCCATTTCCTTGTTCATTTCGACCGTGGCGATCACCCCACGCTTCTCGCCGGTATCGTCCAGTGTCAGGGTCTTGACCTTGCCGATCGGCATGCCCTTGAAAATCACCTCGGTCTTGCCCACTTGGATGCCTTCGCCCGTGGCGAAGATGATCTGAATATTGATCCCGGCCTGATCATAGGCGCGCCAGGCCAGCCAGCCGCCGATCAGCAAGGCGATCAGTGGCAGGATCCAGATGGCCGACCAGTTGGAAGCTGGTCGAATTTTCGCGGTTGGCAAGTCAGTCATGGTCGGCATCCGAGTCCGTGTTATCCCAGATCAAGCGAGGGTCAAAGGTTACGGCAGCCAGCATGGTCAGCACCACTACGCTGGCGAAGGCCACCGCGCCGAAACCGGCCTCGATGCGCGCCAGGCTGCCAAAATTCACCACCGCCACCAGGATGGCGATGACGAAGATATCCAGCATCGACCAGCGGCCGATCCATTCGATAAAACGGTACATCAGGATGCGTTGCCGGGCCGACAGCGGCTGGTGACGTTGCACCGAATAGAGCAGCAACGCGATGCCCACCAGCTTGAAGGTCGGCACCAGGATGCTGGCAATAAAGACCACTGCGGCAATGGGCAGCATGTCGTACTGCACGAGCGTGATCACCCCCGACATGATGGTGTCCGGATGGCCCTTGCCGAACGAACTGACGGACATGATCGGCAGCAGGTTGGCCGGGATATACAAGAGCGCCGAGGTGAGCAGCAGCGCCCAGGTGCGCGCCAGGCTGTTCGGCCGGCGGCCATGCACCACAGCGCCGCAACGGGTGCAGGTTTGCCCCTCATGATCGCTGGCCTGGCGGTTCAATTGATGACACTCGTGACACACCAGTACCCCCGCATCAATCGCGCGCATGGCTTTGCTCCCCCGATAAGGCCTGCCAGATCTGGTGAGGCGACATGGTCACCTCCAGCCAGACCTGCACCAACAATAAGGCAATGAAACAGACCAACCCGGGGCCCAGGCTAAGGTCGGCGATATCGATCAGTTTGACGATCGCCACCAGGATGCCCATGAGGTACACCTCGAGCATTCCCCACTCTCGCATATGGTGATAAAGGCGGTAGAGCAGCAAGCCATAGCTGCGCCCGACCTGCCAGCGGATGCTCAGCAGGACGAACAACTGGCATAGCAGCTTCAGCAGGGGAATCGCCATGCTGCAGAGAAAGACCACCACGGCGACGCTGTGCATGCCGCTGTCATACAGGCCAAGCACGCCGCTCCAGACTGTGTCGTGGGTGGACTGCCCCAGCAGGTTGAGCTGGATGATCGGCAGGAAATTGGCCGGCACATAGAGCAGCAAGGCCGCCAGCACCAAGGCCAGGCTGCGCCGGACCACCTGATGCCGATGGGTATACAACTCGTAGCCGCAGCGCGGGCACTCTGCCCGCTCCCCCAGGGCCAAGTCCGGTTTGTACATCAGCAGGTCGCACTCGTGGCAGGCGATCAGTGCTTCCAGGGGCAACTCGGACAGTGGCAGGGAATCGACCGGATCGGGCATAAGGACGGGCTCAAACAAGATCCGCCTATTCTAGGGCCTGTCCGCGAGAAATGCCCCCGTCTGGATGGCCCTTCGATATGTAGCGTGGAAAAATACGCGTCGCCCAGGGAGCGCACCACCCCACACAGGGAGTACGCGCGGCGGTAGCGGGTTTCGCCGCAGCCCTGGGGCCCGCCTGGCGCACATAAATTCTCCTCTACAACACCAAGACAGCGCGCTTTTGCAGGGCGGAGTTAGCCGTGAAGAAAGCCGCTCTGGCAAGCCCCGCCGCGCGGCGTAACCCGCCAAGGCGGAGCCCGGGTCGGATGCGCTGACAGGCCGGGCTTTCGTAGCCAGGATAAGCCCCAGCGCAATCCGGGGCCGCGGATTTCGTCGAGGCGCTGCGGTGCGCACAGCACACCCTACAACAGCACGCCGCCCCGTAGGGTGCGCCGCGTACAGCGGCTTTTCCCGCGCCGAATGGCACCCCCCTCACCCGTCATACCCGCGCAGGCGGGTATCCAGGCCGAGCCGACCCACGTTGGCGGGTTACTCCACGCGACAGGGATGGTGTGGTTTGCCAGACCGACGCTCTGCGCGGCTCGCTAACCCGCCCTACGAAAGCGCATTCCGTTTTCCTGCGCGCAAAGACAAAACCCCAGTCGCGTGAGAGACTGGGGTTCTGCGTTTGAAGCTTGACGATGACCTACTCTCACATGGGGAAACCCCACACTACCATCGGCGATGCATCGTTTCACTGCTGAGTTCGGGATGGGATCAGGTGGTTCCAATGCTCTATGGTCGTCAAGCAATT
>DATDTH010000598.1:0-2971 GCA_035290985.1 Pseudomonas sp.
CAGGTGGGCGAGTCCCTCTCTAATAGGGAGGCCCGTAGGGCCGGGAAATTCCCTCGCATCGCTTAGCCAGGCGCTCTTAACAGCGCGACGGGACCTGGGGTATAAACAGGCGGAAGCTGTCCGTCTGTTTATCGCTGCCAAGGAACTCGGCTTATGACCCGCACACCCATTCTCATCCTGCCCGGCTACGGTGACTCCGGCCCCGCGCATTGGCAGAGCCTGTGGCAAGCCGCCGAGCCGGCCATGCAACGGGTGCCGTTGGACGATTGGGAGCAGCCGCACTGCGCGCGCTGGCTGGCCAGACTGGAGACCGCGGTGGCCGAGTGCGGCCCCGATACCCTGCTGGTCGCCCACAGCCTGGCCTGCCTGCTGGTGGCACACTGGGCGGCGCAGCGCGAGCGGCGCATCCGTGGGGCCCTGCTGGTGGCCGTGCCCGATCCGCTGGGGCCGAACTTTCCCGGTGCCGCCCAGGGCTTCGCGCCCCTGCCCTTGAAACGCTTCGACTTCCCCAGCCTGGTGGTGGCCAGCAGCGACGATCCCTTTTCCAGTTCGGGTTTCGCCCAGGCCTGCGCCAGCGCCTGGGGTAGCCGCTGCTTGAATATCGGCGCGGCCGGACATATCAACGACGCCAGCGGCCTGGGCGAGTGGCGCGAAGGCCGCGAGCTGCTGCGCTCGTTGGCTTGATGGGCGGAGCACCTAGAGTGTCTCCGCCAATACCGGGGAGGCAGGCCGTAGGTCGGGTTAGCGAAGCGTAACCCGACAACGACAGGCAAGGACGATGACGCCATGAGCTACCGTCGCGCCTTTGTCCCCGTGGCTTGGTATTTTTTCACCGGGGTCATGCCCGGTCACGTGCACCGTATCGGGACGCGAGCGCCAGGGGCTGTTGAACTCCAGGCTGGGTTTCGCCGATAAGCCGTCGGGTTGGCACAACGTAACCCGACCTACGAACGTTGTAGAGTGCGCCGTGCGCACCGTGAGGGCGGTGTCCAGTCTTTCCGTGCGGACGCGGCTCCTCTAAGCTGCCGGCCTGTTTCCTTATCGCCGAGGCCCGTCGTGACCGAACCTTCGAAAAACCCGCTGCATGGCGTGACCCTGGAAACCATCCTGACCGAACTGGTGGCCCAGCATGGCTGGGAGGGCCTGGCCCAGCGGATCGATATCCGCTGCTTCAAGAGCGACCCCAGTATCAAGTCGAGCCTGACCTTCCTGCGTAAAACCCCCTGGGCCCGGGAGAAGGTCGAGGCGCTCTATATCAAACTGCTTAAGATCAAAGCCAAGGGTTAATAGGTTATTTTTTGGCTATGTCCCAGTTATGTTGCTAGGCGCGGAACCGACGGATTGCCATGGTGCGCTGAGCACACCCTACGGGACCGCGTTCCACCTGGACCTCTGCCGTTGCGGGAAGCGCTTTTGTAGGGTGCGCCGTGCGCACCGGGAGGCCGGTATGGCGGCGATGCTTCTGCGCCAGCCTGTGCCGGATGGCTCGGGTCCCCAGGGTCAATCCCGCTTAGCGGATGCCTAAGCACAGACCAGTCTTTACAACACCAGGTTGGTACATAGCCTTATTTTTTACGCAGCGGCGTCAGCAGCCCGGACAAGCCGTTATGGTCGATCTCCTGCATCAGGGCCAGCAGGCGACCGATTTCGCCATTGGGAAAGCCTTCGCGGGCGAACCAGTTGAGGTAGTGGCCCGGCAGATCGGCAATCAGGCGACCCTTGTACTTGCCGTAGGGCATTTCGCGGCTGACCAGGAGCAGCAAGTCTTCGGGTTTCATGGGTGTGTCGTCCATCGGCGCGAGAGAGGCGTGTTGTTTACTTTGTGGATTGTATGGCTTGGCAAGGGCAGGGTGTGACCCATGAGGCTCAGCATCATTATCCCGGTTCTGAACGAGGTCGCGCACCTGCCCGAGGTGCTCGAGCGCCTGGCGCCCCTGCGTGAACGGGGCGCGCAGGTGATAGTGGTCGACGGCGGCAGCACGGACGGTACGGCCCAGTTGGCCCGGGACGGCGTCGAGTGGGTCGACTCGGTGCCAGGGCGTGCCCGGCAGATGAATGCCGGGGCGGCCCGGGCCCGCGGCCAGGTGCTGCTGTTCCTGCACGCCGATACCCGTCTGCCGGACTTGGCCGACCAGCAGGTGGCCGCCGCCCTGGCAGTCGGCCCGAGGGTCTGGGGGCGTTTCGATGTGCGCATCGCCGGGCGTCCCTGGATGCTGCGGGTGGTCGCGTTCATGATGAACCGGCGCTCGCGCATGAGCGGCATCGCCACGGGCGATCAGGCCATCTTCGTCCGGCGCGACAGCTTCGAGGCCCTCGGCGGTTTCACCGACCAGCCGCTGATGGAGGACATCGAACTCTGTATGCGCTTGCGGCGGCTTTCGTCGCCGGCCTGCCTGGCCGGGCCGGCGATCACCTCAGGGCGGCGCTGGGAGGCGCGAGGCGTCTGGCCCACCATCTTCCTGATGTGGCGCCTGCGCTGGGCCTATTGGCGCGGCGTGCCGGTCGACCGGATCGCTGAAGCCTATCGCTGATAACGGGGCTGCGTACAGCGCACCCGATCGGGCTCTCTGTCGGCATTCGACACTAACCAGGCTGTTGAAAAACCTAGGCAGGCAACGCAGGTAGTTTTTCATTATTTCCAGCGGGCCTGGGGGGCGCTTAGCTGCGGCTGGCATTGGCTGCCCGGCTGCAGATAGGGTTGCAGGATAGGCGCCATGCCCTTGAGCACCTGCACCGGCAAGGCCGAGGTGAAGCGAAAGCCCTCGGCGGCGCGGCCTGGGACGAAGGCGGTGAGGGTTCCGAAGTGCCGTGGGCCGAGGTAGAAGACGAAGGTGGCGGTGCGGTTCAGCGCTCGCGAACTCAGCACCCGGCCGCCGGCACCGACGCTTTCGATGCGGTTGTCGCCGGTGCCGGTCTTGCCGCCCACCGTCAGCGACTGGCCGTCGGCCAGGCTGAAGGTGCCTTGCAGGCG
>DATDTH010000599.1:0-4204 GCA_035290985.1 Pseudomonas sp.
AACGCTGGGTTTCGCCAATAAAACGGCTCTACGCCAGCCTACCTATTCGGGACGAAATGGTGCTTGCTCACCGAGCCGCAAGACGGTATCTACCAGAGCGCCATCGCACCACCTGCAAGCTTCATCGAATCGCTTTTCGTAGCCAAAGGGGCCAGAAGGTTTTTTCATGAGGCTGCTAGTCGCGGTAGTCGTCCACCGGCACGCAGGCGCAATGGAGGTTGCGATCGCCGTAGACATTGTCCACCCGGTTCACCGTCGGCCAGTACTTGTGCGCCCGGCTGTGGGCGGACGGGGTCACCGCCTGTTCGATGCTGTAGGGCCGCTCCCAGATCCCGATCACATCAGCCAGGGTATGGGGCGCGCGCTTGAGCGGGTTGTCCTCGGCCGGCCAGTCGCCGTTGGCCACCTTGGCGATTTCCCCGCGGATGCTCAACATGGCCTCGACGAACCGGTCCAGCTCGTGTTTCGACTCGCTCTCCGTCGGCTCGATCATCAGGGTGCCCGGCACGGGGAAGGACATGGTCGGCGCATGGAAGCCATAGTCCATCAGGCGCTTGGCCACGTCCTCCTCGCTGATCCCGGTTAGCGCCTTGAGCGGGCGCAGATCCAGGATGCATTCATGGGCCACCCGGCCATTGCGGCCGTTGAACAGCACCGGGAAGGCCTCCCCCAGGCGCAAGGCCAGGTAGTTGGCGCCGAGTATCGCCACCTCGCTGGCATCGGCCAGTTGCGGGCCCATCATGGCGATGTACATCCAGCTGATCGGCAGGATGCTGGCGCTGCCCCAGGGCGCGGCGCTGACCGCGCCGTTGTCCGGGTTAGGGCCGTCCAGCGCGACCACCGGGTGGTTGGCGACGAAGGGGGCCAGGTGCGCGCGCACCCCGATCGGGCCCATGCCCGGTCCGCCGCCGCCATGGGGAATGCAGAAGGTCTTGTGCAGGTTCATGTGCGACACGTCGGCGCCGATATCGGCCGGACGCGTCAGACCGACCTGGGCGTTGAGGTTGGCGCCGTCCATGTAGACCTGCCCGCCCTGGGCATGGATCACTTCGCAGATCTCGCGTATGCCTTCCTCGTAGACGCCGTGGGTCGAGGGGTAGGTGGCCATCAGGCAGGCCAGCCGCTCGCCGGCCTCGATCGCCTTGCGCTTGAGGTCCTCGAGGTCGACATTGCCTTGCGGGTCGCACTCGACTATCTGCACCCGCATGCTCGCCATCTGCGCCGAGGCCGGGTTGGTGCCATGGGCCGAGGCCGGGATCAGGCAGATGGTGCGGTGCCCCTCGCCCCGGCTCTCGTGGTATTTGCGAATCGCCAGCAGGCCGGCGTATTCGCCCTGGGCGCCGGAGTTGGGCTGCATGCAGATGGCGTCGAACCCGGTAATGGCCCGCAGCCAGGCCTCCAGCTCGTCGATCATCAGCTTGTAGCCGAGGGCCTGCTCGGCCGGCACGAAGGGGTGCAGGTGGGCGAACTGCGGCCAGGTGATGGGGATCATCTCGCTGCTGGCGTTGAGTTTCATGGTGCAGGAGCCGAGCGGGATCATCGACTGGTTCAACGCCAGGTCCTTGTTCTCCAGCTGCTTGAGGTAACGCAGCATCTCGGTCTCGCTGTGGTGGGTATTGAACACCGGATGCGTCAGGTAGGCGGAGCCACGCTGCAGGGCCTCGGGTATGCCGGACGCCAGCTCGCCGGCGTCCAGCGCGGCCAGGTCCAGGCCGTGATCGGCCCCGAGGAAGATGGCGAACAGCTGCTCCACCGTGGCCGCCGTGCAGGTCTCGTCCAGGCTGAGCCCGAGCCGGCCGCGGCCCAGGATGCGCAGGTTGATCCGCGCCGCCTGGGCGCTTTCGATGATCGCCGTCTGGCTGCCGCCGACCTCCAGGGTCAGGGTATCGAAGAAATGCCGATTGACCCGCGCGATGCCCTTGCGCGCCAGGCCGGCCGCCAGGATCGCGGTCAGCCGGTGCACCCGCTGGGCGATGCGCTTGAGCCCCTGGGGACCGTGGTAGACCGCATAGAAGCTGGCGATATTGGCCAGCAGTACCTGGGCGGTGCAGATGTTCGAGTTGGCCTTCTCGCGGCGGATATGCTGCTCGCGAGTCTGCAAGGCCATGCGCAGCGCGAGGTTGCCACGGGCATCCTTGGACACACCGATGATTCGCCCGGGCATCGCCCGCTTGAATTCGTCGCGGGTGGCGAAGAAGGCGGCGTGGGGACCGCCGTAGCCCATGGGCACGCCGAAACGCTGGGCCGAGCCCAGCACCACGTCCGCGCCCAGCTCGCCCGGCGGGGTCAGCAGCAACAGGCCGAGCAGATCGGCGGCGACGCAGGCCAGGGCCTGCTGGCCGTGCAACTGCTCGATCAGCGGACGCAGGTCGCGGATTTCGCCGTGGCTGTCCGGGTACTGCAGCAGTGCGCCGAATACCCGATGCTTGCCGAGGTTTTCGACGGCATCGACCACCAGTTCGAAGCCGAAAGCCTCGGCGCGGGTGCGCACCACCGAGAGGGTCTGGGGGTGGCAGTTCTGGTCGGCGAAGAACAGATTGCTTCTGCTCTTGGCCACCCGCCTGGCCAGGGCCATGGCTTCGGCGGCGGCTGTGGCTTCGTCCAGCAGCGAGGCACTGGCCAGGTCCAGCCCGGTCAGGTCGATGGTCAACTGCTGGAAATTCAGCAGGGCCTCCAGCCGCCCCTGGGCGATTTCCGGCTGATAAGGGGTATAGGCCGTGTACCAGCCCGGATTCTCCAGCACGTTGCGCAGTATCACCCCGGGGGTGAGGGTGCCGTGGTAGCCCATGCCGATCAGGCTGGTCCAGACCTGGTTCTGCTCGGCGTAGCCGCGCAGCTTGGCCAGGGCCGCTTCCTCGTCCAGCGCGGCCGGCAGGTCCAGGGGACGCGTCAGGCGAATCGCCGGCGGCACCGTCTGCTCGATCAGCTCGAGCCGGCTGGCCAGCCCCAGGGCCTGGAGCATGGCCTGCTGTTCGGCCGCGTCCGGGCCGAGGTGACGCCCCAGGAAGGCGTCGGGTTGCTGGAGCTGGGCAAGGCTGGGCGTGGGTATGGACGACATGGAAATGGCCTCCGGGAAAAACACAAAACCCCGCGAGAGCGAGGCTTTGTCAGGATAGATCATTTCCGGCCGGGGTCAGTGGCCCCTCAGCCTTGGCCGGCTTACTCAGGCATCGGCGTCGCAAGCGGCCTGGTAGGCGGCTGCGTCGAGCAGGCTATCCAGCTCGGCGGCGGCGCTCGGCTTCAATTTGAAGAACCAGCTGCCATAGGGATCGCTGTTGACGTTTTCCGGGGCATCGGTCAGGGCTTCGTTCACCGCCAGCACTTCACCGCTGATGGGCGCGTAGATGTCCGAAGCGGCCTTGACCGACTCCACCACCCCGGCTTCCTGGCCGGCGGCCAGCTGCTTGCCCACTTCCGGCAATTCGACGAAGACCACGTCGCCGAGGGCTTCCTGGGCATGGTCGGAAATGCCCACTGTGACACTGCCATCGGCTTCCAGGCGGGCCCATTCGTGGCTGGCGGCAAAACGCAGATCGGCGGGGATGGTGCTCATGATGAAATCCTCGAATACGGAAGGCGGAAGCTCCGCCTGAAGAATAGTGACAGCTGTTCGAATCCGCTCAGCTCAGGTTAGATCAGGGCCTTGCCGTGACGCACGAAATTCGGTCGAACCACACGCACCGGGTACCATTTGCCACGGATCTCCACCTCGGCCCGCTCGCCGGTGGCCGCCGGGACGCGGGCCAGGGCGATGGATTTACCGAGGGTCGGGGAAAAGCTGCCGCTGGTGATTTCACCCTCACCGACCCCCGCGATCCGCACCACCTGGTGGGCGCGCAACACGCCGCGCTCTTCCAGGACCAACCCCACCAGCTTAGGCTGGGCTCCGGCGGCCTGCTGGGTTTCCAGCGCGTCACGGCCGACGAACGCCCGGCTGGGCGGTGTCCAGGCGATGGTCCAGGCCATATTGGCCGCCAGCGGCGACACGCCTTCGTCCATGTCCTGGCCATAGAGGTTCATGCCGGCCTCCAGGCGCAGGGTGTCCCGCGCGCCGAGCCCTATGGGGGCGATGCCGGCCCCCACCAGTTCGGTGAAGAAGCCCGGGGCCTGCTCCGCCGGCAGGATGATCTCCAGGCCGTCTTCGCCGGTGTACCCGGTGCGGGCGATAAACCAGTCGCCCTGGGCGAAGCCCTGGAACGGCTTG
>DATDTH010000600.1:0-4159 GCA_035290985.1 Pseudomonas sp.
CACGGTTGAACGCTATACCTGCGATGATCGGTTGTTCCATGTTGATATCTTCCTCTAAAGTGATGAGCGTGCCGCTGGTCTCCTGACCTTCTTCCTCGAAACTGGAAAGCACGCGCAACTTGACTTTGTATTTGCCGGCGAATTCGACCGAGCGTATCTGCAGCACCTTGGAGCCGAGGCTGGCCATTTCCAGCATTTCCTCGAAGGTGATCTTGTCCAGGCGCCGAGCCTGGGGCACCACACGCGGGTCGGTGGTGTAAACCCCGTCGACATCGGTGTAGATCTGGCACTCGTCGGCCTTCAGGGCCGCCGCCAGGGCCACCCCGGTGGTATCCGAGCCGCCACGGCCCAGGGTGGTGATATTGCCCTGCTCGTCGACGCCCTGGAAACCCGCGACCACCACCACGCGACCGGCCTTGAGGTCGGCGCGGATCTTCTGGTCGTCGATCTGCAGGATGCGCGCCTTGTTATGGGCGCTATCGGTCAGGATGCGCACCTGATTGCCGGTGTAGGACACCGCGGGCACACCACGCTTGATCAGCGCCATGGTCAGCAGGGCAATGGTCACCTGCTCGCCGGTGGAGACCATCACGTCCAGCTCACGCGGCACCGGCTGATCACTGATCTGCTTGGCCAGGTCGATCAGGCGGTTGGTCTCGCCGCTCATGGCCGACAGCACTATGACCAGGTCATCGCCCGCCTCGCGGAATTTCTTCACCTTCTCGGCGACCTGCTCGATACGCTCGACCGTGCCGACCGAGGTGCCCCCAAATTTCTGTACGATCAAAGCCATTTCAACGCCGCCTCAGCCCCTCGGGGCCTCCAGTAAAGAGTCAGCACAGGGCCCGCCGGGCGCAGGCGGGCACTCCGAACCTAAGATTTAAAGACCCTGCTCAACGAAGGGCAGGGTCAGCGCCAGAGCCGCATCCAGGGCACTGGCATCGACGCCGCCGCCCTGGGCCATGTCCGGACGACCGCCACCCTTGCCACCGACGGCCGCGGCCGCCTGCTTCATCAGCTCGCCCGCCTTCAGCTGGCCGGTCAGGTCCTGGGTCACCCCGGCGACCAGCACCACCTTGCCGTCCTGCACACCACCGAGCAGGATCACCGCGCGACCCAGCTTGTTCTTCAATTGATCGACCAGGGCCAGCAGCGCCTTGCCATCAAGGCCATCCAGGCGCGCCGCCAGGACTTTTACACCCTTGACCTCGATGGCGGAACCGGACATATCGTCGCCGGCGGCACTGGCCGCCTTGGCCTTGTAACGCTCAAGGTCCTTTTTAAGATCTCGATTTTCAGCAACCAAGCCTTCAACGATCTTATGTAATGTCTCTTTGTCACGGTTTTTTGAGCCAACAATCCGGGCCAAAGTATCGCGAGCCTCTTCTAGCTCATTTACATAATGAAGAGCCGCCACCCCGGTGACCGCCTCGATCCGCCGCACACCGGCGGCCACACCGCCTTCGCTGGTGATCTTGAACAGGGCGATGTCGCCGGTGCGGGCCACATGGGTACCGCCACAGAGCTCAACGGAAAAGTCGCCGCCCATGCTCAGCACGCGCACCTGGTCACCGTATTTTTCACCGAACAGGGCCATGGCGCCCTTCTGCTTGGCGGTTTCGATATCGGTCTCGAGGGTTTCCACCGCCGAGTTCCCGCGCACCTGGGCATTGACGATTTCTTCCAGGGCCTTCAACTGCTCGGGCTTGATCGCCTCGAAGTGGCTGAAGTCGAAGCGCAGGCGCTGGCTGTCCACCAGCGAGCCTTTCTGCTGCACATGCTCGCCGAGCACCTGGCGCAGTGCGGCGTGCAGCAGGTGGGTCGCAGAGTGATTCAGGGCCGTGGCCTGGCGCACGTCGGCGTCGACCTCGGCATTCAATTCAGCCCCCAGGGTCAGGTCGCCCTGGGCGAGCAGGCCGTGGTGCAGGAAGGCGCCGCCGGCCTTGGTGGTGTCGCGCACCTCGAAGCGCAGACCCGCGCCCTGCAGATAACCGCAGTCGCCGGCCTGACCGCCGGACTCGGCATAGAACGGCGTCTGGTCAAGCACGACCACGCCCTCCTCGCCCGCCGCCAGCCGCTCGACCGCCAGCCCGCCCTTGAACAGGGCGATGACCTTGCCGAGGCCCTGGGTACCCGCATAACCGAGGAAGCGGGTTTCACTGTCGACCTTGACCAGGGCGTTGTAATCCATGCCGAAGGCGCTGGCCGAGCGCGCACGCACGCGCTGAGCCTCCATCTCGCGCTCGAAGCCGGCCTCGTCCAGGGTCAGCTCGCGCTCACGGGCGATGTCGCCGGTCAGGTCCATGGGAAAACCGAAGGTGTCGTACAGCTTGAAGATCACTTCACCCGGAATCACCGTGCCTTTGAGCTCGGCCAGGTCCTGCTCGAGTATCCTCAGGCCCTGTTCCAGGGTCTTGGCAAATTGCTCTTCCTCGGTCTTCAGCACGCGCTCGATATGCGCCTGCTGTTGCTTGAGTTCGGGGAAGGCCTCGCCCATCTCCGCCGCCAGGGCCGCGACTATCTTGTGGAAGAAGCTGCCGGTGGCGCCCAGCTTGTTGCCGTGGCGGCAGGCCCGACGAACGATGCGCCGCAGCACATAGCCGCGACCCTCGTTGGACGGGGTGACGCCATCGGCGATCAGGAAGCTGCAGGAACGGATATGGTCGGCCACCACCTTCAGCGAGGGTGCCTCGTCATTGGCGCAGCCGATGGCCTGGGCCGAAGCGGCCAGCAGGCTCTGGAACAGGTCGATCTGATAGTTCGAGTGCACCTGCTGCAGCACCGCACTGATACGCTCCAGGCCCATGCCGGTGTCCACCGAAGGCGCCGGCAGCGGGTGCAGCACGCCGTCGGCGGTGCGGTTGAACTGCATGAAGACGTTGTTCCAGATCTCGATGTAACGGTCGCCGTCCTCTTCCGGCGAGCCCGGCGGGCCGCCCCAGATATCGGCGCCGTGGTCGAAGAAGATCTCGGTGCAGGGCCCGCAGGGACCGGTGTCACCCATGGTCCAGAAGTTGTCCGACGCATAGGGCGCGCCCTTGTTGTCGCCGATGCGGACCATGCGCACGGCCGGCACCCCGACCTCTTTGGTCCAGATATCGTAGGCCTCGTCATCGCTGGCGTAGACCGTGACCCAGAGCTTGTCCTTGGGCAGGTTCAGCCACTGCGGTGAGGTCAGGAAGGTCCAGGCGTAGTTGATCGCATCGCGCTTGAAATAGTCGCCGAAGCTGAAATTGCCCAGCATCTCGAAGAAGGTGTGATGGCGCGCGGTGTAGCCGACGTTTTCCAGGTCGTTGTGCTTGCCACCGGCCCGCACGCACTTCTGGCTGCTGACGGCGCGGGTGTAGGCGCGCTTTTCCTGGCCGAGGAAACAGTCCTTGAACTGGTTCATCCCGGCATTGGTAAACAGCAGGGTCGGGTCGTTGCCCGGAATCAGAGAGCTGGAGGCGACGCGGGTGTGCCCCTGCTCTTCGAAGAAGCGGAGGAAGGCTTCACGGATTTCTGCGCTTTTCATAGGTTCGTTCCAGGAAAACAGCGGCTACTCAGGCGGGGAGAAAAGGTCACGAGCTGCTTGACCCCGCCCGCACGGATCGCCGGCAAAGGGCCGCATTATATCGGCGCCCGTGGCTTTGTACGAGACTTACGACTCTTGGAAGCCGATTTGGCGAAAGGCGGCGAACGCCTCGAGTACCCGAGCGATCGCGGCGCTCGACACATCCAGGTGCGTGACCAGGCGCAAGCGCTCTGCGCCGGTCACCTTGACCCCGCGCTCGGCCAGAAAGGCCTGGAGCGCCGGTGCCTGCGGGCCCAGCTGCACATAGACCATATTGGTCTGCACCGGCTCCACCGCGTAGCCCAGCTGGCGCAGCCCGTCGGCCAGGGCATCGGCATGGGTATGGTCCTCGGCCAGGCGCTCGACCTGCCGCTCCAGCCCATAGAGGCCCGCCGCCGCCAGCAGGCCGGCCTGGCGCATGCCGCCGCCAAGCATCTTGCGCAGTCGCCGGGCCTTGCCGATCAAGGTGGCACTGCCGCAGAGCACCGAACCCACGGGCGCACCCAGGCCCTTGGAGAGGCAGACCGAGACCGAATCGAAATACTGGGTGATCTCACCCGCCTCCACACCGAGTTTGACTGCCGCATTGAACAGGCGCGCGCCGTC